>JBFLWC010000423.1:0-2753 GCA_040758415.1 Bacteroidota bacterium
ACAGGCTCAACTTCAACCGACTTACCTTTATATTTAACAGAGAGTTTAGCACCAATCTGAAAATCTTTTCCAGCCAACATTGCATCGCGTGCTTCCGGAGGAAAATCGAATTCCTTGAACAAAATTTCGACATCGTTATATTTCTGTGTTTCTCCTTTTTTAATTGAGATGGAAGCACCATTCGCATTTTCATTTCCTTCCGAGTAACTCACCGGCTCGATGTAGAAATCTTTTGTTATACCAACTAAAATATCTGGTTCGCGCATCAAGCTGTTGTTAAACTCGGAAATAAACATAACCGGTTTAACAATACGTGCTTTGTTCCCTTCCTTCACTTCAATATTCATATGATATTTTTTTCCGTTATCGAACGGCTCGTAACCTAAGAACGTTAATTCACGACCAAGAACACTTACTTTTTCTCCTTTTGCAAGGTCAATTTGTTTCTGCTGTGTGTGCCCTGCAGTTGCAATAACGCCAACTAAAAAGAGTGCAATGCCAATATGAGCTACGTAAGCGCCAAGGTATGTTTTCTTCCCTTTAAAAATTTTATAAGCTATCTCGCCGTTTACAAAAAGAGCAAACGCTGAAGAAAATGTAAGAAGGATTAACATCAACTGATTAACGCCGCCAATAACTACAATCAACAACGTTAAAATAGTTGTTGCAATGAGAGAAAAACGGGACTGCTTCCAGAGTTGCCTGCTTTCGGTGTGTTTCCACTTCAACAAGATGCTAACCCCATTTAACAAACCGATGATGATTGCGATAGGAAGATTCAATTCATTATAAAAACTAATCTGCACCGTTTGACCAAAAATTGGAGCGGACGTTCCCACTAAAACAATTACAGCTGAAGCAATTAATGCAACAGAACCTGTGAACAGCGCCAGCTCGCGCGAGAGGACATTTTCTTCGAATGTGAAATGCTCGGTAAGATATTTCCATCTGTAAAAAATTCCTCCAATACCTATTAAAGCAAACGAAGAAAGAAAGATCACCAAAAGCCAATAGACCATCATTCCCGGCTCGCTGAAGGAATGAACAGAGGCATCGCCAAGAATTCCGCTGCGTGTTAAGAATGTACTGTAAAGAACAAGAACGTAAGTCATTACACTTAAGATAAGATTTACCTTTACGAATCTGCTTCCGCCACCTTTTTCTTGAGCCTTTTTCTGAACTAGAAGCGTGTGAATTGATGCTACTCCAATAATCCACGGAACAAGCGAAGAATTTTCAACCGGGTCCCATCCCCAATACCCGCCCCAACCAAGAATACTGTAAGCCCAATAACCGCCAAGCATAATTGCCAAACCAAGCACCATCGCACTTGAAAGTACCCACGGCAAAGCTTGCTTTACCCAGTCTCTATATTCATTCTTGAGCAATGCAGAGATAGCAAACGCAAAGGGAACTGCAGACATTGCAAAACCAACAAACAAGACCGGCGGATGAATCTGCATCCAAAAATTTTGAAGTAAAGGATTCAATCCTTTCCCTTGAATAATAAAATCATTTACTGCAATATTGTTTGAAGTCAACACCGAATAGAGTTCTCTTCCCATCTGAACAAATTGTTTGTTCGATTGCGGGTCGCTGAAGATAAAATTTTGCAGCCCGGGCAGAGAGAGAAATGCAGTATTGATATTTTTCATATCAATAAAATCTTTTTCTACCCAGATGTAATTGAATGGCGATTTGAGCAGCGGGCTAACCATCACTAATAAAAATGAAAGCGAAAGAGTAAAAACCATCATCACTCTCGATTCAAGATCTCCTCGCTTCGATGTATAATCGAGCAGTATCAACCCGATAATAGCCGTGAAGAATGTCCACAACATAAAGCTGCCTTCTTGTCCTGCATAAAACGTAGAGATGAGCAGCCCGGTTGGAAGATCGCTGCTGCTGTAATTGTAAATATATTTATACTGATACTGATGAGTTAAAACTGCGTGCAACAGCAGTGCTGAAGATGCAATTACCATAACCGCCGTTGTGTGAAAACCAATTCGAGCAATAGGTAATGTATTTTGATAACCACGATAGGTTAGATAATACATTATAATTGTAAACACTCCGGCAAATAATCCCAAAGTGAGTAGAATATTACCAATCATAAAAACTCCTAACTGCCAGATTTATTAACCCCAAGCGCCTCCTCCGCCATAGCTGACGGATGAATTTGGGGGTTAACTGGCTTTTTGAACAGGTTGATCCTGATATTTAGATGGACACTTAGTTAAGATATCTGTAGCGTGAAAATTTCCGTCAATAAATTTACCGGTAACAACAACACTGGTAGACGATTCAAAGTTATTGGGAATTGTTCCGCGGTAAATTACTTTCATTACATTGCCTTGAGTATCTTTCATGTAGAAAGTAAACAGGTTGTTTGTTTTATCAATCTCGTAATTTCTTTCTTTAACCCAGCTTCCTGTTGCCTTAACTGTTTTGCCGGATTCCATAACTTTAGCAAAGCTGGCTTCATATTGAACATTAGTTTGAGTGAAGAGATAAATCATCACACCAATAAAAACAACTATTATTGCGCCGCCGATTATATTTTTATTTTTCATCGAATTATTTCTCCTTGATTTCTTTTTCAATTTCTTTAAGCCGCTTGTTAGTACCAAGCAAGAACAAAAATATTCCTATCCAAACAACAAGCACTATGAAGAGAACGATATATATTGAATTCTTTTCGAGAAACCCTAATAAGCCGCCTTCCAATTTTTACCTCAAATTATTTTTTT
>JBFLWC010000424.1:0-3337 GCA_040758415.1 Bacteroidota bacterium
AGAGGTGTCTTATAATTTTGTGGTTTTAAATTTAAGTCCGGCACTAAACTATTAAGCCCGATACCGGTAAGGTGCAATAATTTTAAAAAGTCCTCCCCTTTGGCATAGCCACAATGTGGGGAGGATTTAGGAGGGGCTTTTATTCAGCCATCAAACAAGCGATTGCAGCGGTGTTAACAATATCATCAATACTGCAGCCGCGGCTCAAATCAAAGAATGATTTTTTCAATCCTTGATTAACCGGTCCAACTGCTTCAGCTTTGCCGAGCCGCTGTGCAATTTTGTAACCGATATTACCGACATTCAAATCCGGGAAGACAAGTACGTTTGCTCTTCCGGCAACATCGCTGCTAAGTTAGAAGAAGTTGCTATGCGATGGCTGCTTGACATTCTCGAGCTGCCTTCCGGTTGCGGTGTTGGATTTGTTACGTGTGCAACACAAGCAAATTTTTCTGAGTTAGCAGCCGCAAGACACGCGATTCTCACCAGACATGGCTGGGATGTTGAAGCACGGGGTTTATTCGGTGCACCGCCGATTACTGTAGTTGTAGGAGATGAAGTTCACGTGAGTGTACTAAGAGCACTCATGACACTTGGTCTCGGCCGCGATCGTGTCATCAGAGTTCCCGTTGATGGCCAAGGCAGAATGCGCGCCGATTCTTTGCCGCCGCTCGATGAAAATACAATTGTCTGCATTCAGGCAGGTAATGTTAACACAGGTGCTTTCGATCCAGCCGATGAAATTATTGCGCAAGCGAAAGCCGCCGGTGCATGGGTTCACGTGGATGGTGCATTCGGATTATGGGCAGCAGCTGCGCCAGGCCGCAAGCATCTTGTTAAAGGTTTTGAAAATGCCGACTCGTGGGCAACGGATGCGCACAAGTGGCTGAACGTGCCTTATGACAGCGGCATTGTCATTGTTCGTAAGCCGCTGCATCTGCGTTCGGCGTTCTCGATAACTGCACCTTATCTCATCCGTGGTGAACAGCGCGAACCGGAAGATTATACACCGGAATTCTCGCGCCGTGCGCGCGGAGTTGAAGTGTGGGCAGCACTGCGTTCTTTAGGACGAATAGGAGTTGCCGAAATGATTGAGCGTACGTGCCGTCATGCAACGCATTTTGCAGAAGGGTTGAAAGCCACAGGATATAACATTCTCAACGATGTAGTAATTAATCAAGTACTTGTTTCGTTCGGCGATGAAACAACGACACGACGCATCATTGCTGCCATCCAGGAAGAAGGTACTTGTTGGGCAGGCGCTTCTATTTGGCAAGGAAAGACAGCTATGCGTATCAGTGTTTCTTCGTGGGCAACTACGGAACAAGATGTAGAGCGCAGTCTTGAAGTTATGATTCGCACAGCAGATAAGATTAGAAGTGAACGATCTTAAGCCGTTTCTCACGGTGCGTGTTGCAGGTCTCTTTTGATTAATAAGAAATTTTATTTTAAGTTACGATTGCAACAGAGAGAAACTCCATAATGAGAAACTCAATTCTACATTCCCTTTCTTTTAACTTCACACGAATATCAATCCGCAAAGAAAATTTATATGAATAGATTAACAAAGAGCGCAAACATTTATCTTCACGTGCTAAGGTTGATAAGCTTAGGGAGAGCTATGCTCTAAAACATTCTGCTCGCATAAGCGCAATCGTGCGGTTAAATGTGGAAGGTTCTTAGACTGAAAATAGATTGGAATATAGATATGCAGCGTCGTGCATATCTACGTTCCCTAAATAATTCCACGGTGCAGTACAAGTAATAGTTAGCACACTAAATTATATAGAAAATGGTATTTACTTTGGTTCACAAATAGGTTAACTTTGTCTGCGTGAGAGAAATAATATTTTATAAAACCGCTAATAATAAAAACCCGGTTGAGGAGTTTCTTGAATCTCTTTCTGATAAACAAGTAGAAAAGATTTTGTGGGTTTTACGTTTAATAAAGCAATTAGACAGAATTCCTAGTGAATATTTTAAGAAACTTGAAAACACTAATGATATTTGGGAAGTAAGAGCTAGTTCGGGTAATAATGAATTTCGATTGTTGGGTTTTTGGCATAAATCCAATTTTATTGTTTTAACTAATGGATTCAAAAAGAAATCTCAAAAGACACCCAAAACAGAAATTGAACTAGCTGAAAATAGACAGAAAGATTTTTTAGAAAGGAGTTAGAAATGGACGATCTTGAAAAATATATAGAGAAAAGAAAAAGCAAAAGCAAAAAATTCGCTAAGAGTTTTGAGAAAGATTACGAAAGTTTCAAAATTGGAATATTACTTCGCCAAGCAAGAGAAGAAGTTGGAATAACTCAAAAAGAGCTTGCAGAAAAGCTCAGTACCAAAAAGTCTGCAATCTCTCGAATTGAAAACCACGCTGAAGATATTCGTCTCTCCACACTTAAGAGTTACTTGGAAGCATTAGGTAAAAAATTACAAATAAACATACAATAAATTAAATACTGTGTGCTAATAAGCCGTTAGGTAACTAAGAGATCATGAAAAAAAAGAATCCTTGGGTTTTCGTTTCGATATTTCCTAATCTTCATTTGAAAACACCGATTGAAACTAAATATGCAATCATTGTTAACGAAAAAGATGATAGATTAAAAGTTCTCCAAAGCGAAAATGAATCTGTTGCATCTTTAACAAAAAGTTTTGTGGATACAAGGTTAAAAGAAATTAATCCAGCTTTTTTATTAATTCATGCTCGATTAAAAACCAATCGTGAACGACATAATGCTATCATATCCTTTCGAAATATTGTCGCGGTAAGTATAATCCTCGAAGGTTGGTTAAGTATGGTTTTAAGTGAAAATGGTAATGTATTTACAACTCTGTATTCCGACTTCTATGATTTGTTCCCACTTGGAGGTTATTCAGATAAGTATTTTTTTATTCAAACGCCTTCTGTGAGTAGCACAATTTCTAATTCTATAACCAAATACCAACACAATTATTCACTTCCAGATACACGATATTTTCATTTTTCAAAAGATGAAGATCTTTTCATTTCATTAGTCAAAATATGGGAAACTCATTTTATTCGAAGAAATAAAAGTCATATATATAATTCACTATTTAGATCATTACAAATGGCATATTCAGCATGTAAAATGCCTACAGATAATTTTTCAACCTATTATGACTATGGCACTAAAGTAGGTTTATGGATAAGTGCTTTCGAAATCCTTTTCCATCCTGGTAGTAACTCACATGTTGGTTACCAGCAAATAGTTCAAGAACTTTCTCAATACCAATTTTATGATAAAAATTTAAAAACAGCTGAATATAAAATTGATAAAACAATCAAATCCAAAATAATCGGTAAAGT
>JBFLWC010000425.1:0-8178 GCA_040758415.1 Bacteroidota bacterium
GAATGTTTTTATTACTTATCCTATGAAACTTTTGAAAAATTTTTTTTTGATTCTTTGCAGCAATTCCAATTCCATTATCGCTAAATTCGATCTGGATATGCTTTTGATTGCAAGAAAGTTCAACATCTATCTCTACTTGGGCTGTTGAATACTTTATTGAATTATCGGTCAGATTATCGAAAACAATCTGCATTGCATCTTTATCAATAACACAATTGCACGATGCACTGCCTTCAATTTTTACCGATGTTTTGGGGATGCGGAATTGTTCGATTGAATTCTCGATTAGCTGCCGCACAACTGTATCTGCATTGTATATGTGATAATTGTGTGCAATTCTTTTTTGTTCCAGATGCGAGATCTCCAAAATCGAATTAATAAGTTTTTTCAGACGGTTAGAATCTTTAATCATCAACGCCAAAAACTCTTTCTGCTTTTCCGGTGGAACGTCTTTAGTATTTATTGTTTCCAAATAAAGCTGAATTGATGACAAAGGAGATTTCAGTTCGTGGGTAACATTTGCAATAAAATTGTCATAGAGTTTGGTGAGCTTCATCTGAACAGTAAGATTGCGGAAGATAAAAAACATTGCAGTCGCAATTCCTACTATTAATATTATCCCGCCTACAAAAATTAAAACGTTAGGACTGTCAATCACAATTTGCGGAGAAAGTTTATCGCCGACCTGTTTGATAATCAGATAATTGGCAACGTACCAGTAGATCCACATGCCGAGTAATCCTAACCAAGCAAATTGTGCAAACACAAATGCAAGAATTAGAAAAAATTGTGATCGTTTTTTTTTCATTTACTAATTATCCCGAATTTTTCCCCACATTATCTCAAAGACTTCATTTTCATTTTTTACAATTCTTTTACAAATACAAAATAAAAAAATCATCATAATAAGTGGGACAATAAAAAAATTTTTTGAGACCGCGCTTATAAGGAAAATTCCTGCATGCTTTTTCTTTTCTAAATTGATTAGAGGTTCATTATGAAAATATTATTAGTCTATCCCGAAACGCCGTCAACATTTTGGAGTTTTAAGGATGCGCTGAAATTCATCTCGAAAAAATCTGCCGAGCCGCCGCTCGGTTTGATCACTGTTGCTGCAATGCTTCCAAAAGACTGGGAGAAAAAGTTAATTGATCTAAACGTCTCAAAACTAACGGACGAAGATTTGTTATGGGCAGACTATCTTTTTTTGAGCGGTATGACTGTTCACGTCAATTCTGTAAAAGAAATTATAAAACGATGTAATCAACTTGGAACAAAGATAGTTGGCGGCGGACCGCTCTTTACAACACAGCATCAGGATTTTCTTGGAATTGATCACTTCGTTCTTAACGAAGCAGAAATTACACTACCTGAATTTTTGCGTGATTTAGAAGCCGGAACTCCAAAATATTTATACACAACAAATGAGTTCCCCGAAATTTCTTTATCTCAAATACCGATGTGGGAATTACTCGATATGAAAAAGTATGCTTCGATGAGCATTCAATATTCGCGCGGCTGCCCGTACGATTGTGAATTTTGCAGCATCACAATGTTGAACGGAAGAAAACCACGCACAAAAAATAAAGAACAATTTTTAGCCGAACTCGACCGGTTATATTTGCTCGGCTACAGAGGGAGTGTTTCGATTGTTGACGACAACTTCATCGGCAACAAAAGAAAATTGAAAAATGAAATTCTTCCTGAATTAATCAACTGGCAAAAAGAAAAAAAATATCCGTTTCACTTTATTACAGAAGTGTCTATCAATATTGCCGATGATGATGAATTAATCAAAATGATGGTTGATGCGGCAATCAATAATGTTTTTATCGGAATAGAATCACCCAATAACGATAGTTTAGCAGAATGCGGAAAAACGCAAAATCAAAATAGGAGTTTGATTACTTCTGTAAAAAAATTACAACAACACGGAATGCTGGTTTCTGCCGGATTCATAATTGGTTTTGATCATGACCCGCCCGATATTTTCAAACAGCAGATTGATTTTATTAGAAAGAGTGGAATTGTTAACGCTATGGTTGGATTATTAAACGCACCGCCCGGAACGCATCTATTCAAGCGTTTGAAGCAGGAGAATAGATTATTGGAATCCTGGAGTGGAAACAATATGGATGGCTCTACTAATTTTATTCCTAAAATGAATTACAAAGATCTGATCGCAGGATATTCCAAAATTGTTCATACAATTTATACCCCGCAAGAATTTTACAAACGAATCAAATCGTTTCTGAACGAATATAAAGTCCCTTCGTTGAAATACCGGGCGTTAACTTTAACAGAGATAAAAGCATTCATAAAATTGATCTGGTTAATCGGCGTGCTTGAAAAAGGGCAGCGCTATTTTTGGACAACGTTTATTTATTCTCTTTTGAAGCATCCAAAAAAATTTCCTCTTGCAATGACTTTGACAGTTTACGGTTACCACTTCAGAAGAATAGCAGCTGCGATATAAGTATCCCTTGCCAAAAGCATCCCTTCGTGAAAATTTAAAATCCATTTCCCTTTGGCATTGCCACTATGTGGGGAAGGGTGGAGATGGGGCTAATTATACGTTGGTAAAAACGAATACTCCTTCGCATAGAACAACATCTGCTCTTTAAAATCTTCCGGGTATTTTATTTTCACATCAACTATTTTACTGCCGTTCATCACTGGAACTAACTTTGGCTGAATGAATCCGGCATAAGGAGCGATGTTTAATTTTTTGTATCGTTCTAAAACTTCTTTGTGAATTTCCGGGTCAACCTTTACACCGTAACTCTCAACCAAATTTTTTCCGGTGTTATAATCGCCTTCCGATTTAATTTTCTGAATCTCTCTCAGCAGCTGTCCGAATAAATTTCTCAACTTGTTGTAATCGTTAATCACAAAAAATGTTTTACCGTCTTTAATTTTTTTCTCTATAATATTTTCCGGTTTTCCCTTTTCAAAAACCCACTTAGCAACAAGCTGACGGTTCCTCATGTGTGCTTCTTCTACATTTTCACCGGGCTGAACGCGTGCAAGCTGAACCATCAACCCGTTACGAATGTATCCGTCATAAGCGGCTTTGCCAACATCGGTTGTAGGCATAACACCAAGATCAACTAATTTTTGATCCGTCAAATAATAAAGCGCAACAAGATCTGCGCGTGCTTCTTCGAGAGTTGAGTAATAATTTTTTAGTGTTGTGTGCGGCTCTCCTACTCCGTGGTTCATTTGTCCGGATGCATGACCGATCACTTCGTGCATATCTGTGTGAAGGTCATCAGCAAGCGCGCCATGTTTTTTCGAGCGTTCAACCTCCTCGTTTGAATACGCAAATTCTTCCAGAACTCCGCTTGTATTTGAAAACATATTATACGAATGAACAATATTTCCAAGGTTCACAGATTTTGAACCGTGCTCTTTACGAATCCAATTTGAGTTAGGCAAATTAATTCCGATTGGAGTTGATGGAGATGCATCGCCGGATTCAACAACAACGGTTATCACTTTGGCGCTAATGCCCTTAACATTTTTCTTTTTGTGTTCCGGTATAATCGGCGAGTTATCTTCGAACCATTGGGCGTTATCGCCGATTGCTTTTATCCGTTTAGTTGCTTCCATATCTTTGAACGAAACAACAGATTCATAAGTAGCGCGGCGGCCAAGCGGATCGTTATATATTTCGATGAATCCGTTGACAACATCTATTACAGAAGACGTGTCTTTCACCCATGTAATGTTGTACTCGTCCCATTTTTTTAGGTCGCCCGTTTCGTAATATTCGATGAGAAGCTGAAGTGCTTTTTTCTGCTGATCATTTTCTGCAACTTCAACGGCTTTCTTCAGCCAAAAAATAATTTTCTCAATAGCGCCTGCATACATGCTGTTTGATTTCCAATGGCGCTCAAAAATTTCTCCTTTCTCCTTAACAAGTTTAGAATTCAATCCGTACGAAATTGGTTCCGTATCGTCCGGCTTAGCTATCTTTTTATAAAATGCTTCAACTTCTTTTTGAGTAACTCCTTCATAAAAATTCACAGCGGACGATTTTACAAGATCAACCTTGGGATCCAGATTCACCTTCATTGCATCAACTTTAGGGTCGAACAAAATCGGCTCAAGTTTTTTAATAAGATCAGGAACCATTTCATTATTCTGAAGCGGAAGTTCATATTCGTCCGAGCCGCCTACAAGCTCTTCAAAATATTCTTTGGAAAATTCCGGCATAAACTTTTTGTTCGCATAGTGATGATGAATTCCGTTTGAGAACCAGACGCGTTTAGTGTATTCCATGAATTTGGCAAACTCTGCGGTACTTCTATCGCCATTAAATGTTTTTACAATTGCTTCAAGTGTGCGGCGGATGTATAAATTGTGTTTGTAATTCTGATCGTAAATTATATCGCGTCCGGAAAGCGACGCCTGATAAAGATAATACACAAGCTGTTTTTGTTCGAGCGAGAGCTGATCAAATCCCGGAACTTGATAACGCTGAATGCGCAGATCAGCAAACTGCTCTGATAAATACTTGAAATTGTCTTGCCCTTGTCCGCCGCCGGCGGATTTTTCAGAACTGCAGCCCATAATTGTAATTCCCATAACGATGAATAAAATTTTTCCGATGTTTTGCATAAGTTTTCCAAAGAATATTTATTTTTTGTTGGGCAGAAAAATATAACATTTGAAAATGCTAAACAATGAGTTCTGGATGCTGGATACTCGATACCGGATACTCGATACTGGATACTCGATGCTGGATGCTATATAACCTCAAGCTACAAATATCTCCGAAGGTCCGAAGGACTCCTTGCGGAGAGTCCTACGGACAAGCATCAAGAATCTAGTATTCAACATCCAGATCGTTTAGAGTTATTTTTGCAAAATCATTTTTTTTGTTTCAACAAAATTTCCAGCTCTAAGTTGATAAAAATATACGCCGGAGCTTAATTGATAATTGCGAATTGAGAATTGAGAATTATATTCACCGGGTTGTTGATATTCGTTTACAAGTGTTGCAACTTCTTTACCAAGCACATCATAAACTTTTAATGTTACAAAACTGAAAGCTGATAGCTGATAGTTGATAACTGTTTCCGGATTAAACGGATTGGGATAATTTTGGCTCAATGTAAATTGTGCCGGAATTTCTTTTTCGTCTTCAACATTTGTTATCAGCTTTAGTAAAGGCAGCGTTTGGAAATCTTTGAAAAGAACATCTTTTACTTGTTGGTTTGTCATTCCAAAATGATCTTTCAACATAGTTGCGTAAACCTGTCTAAAATCGTATAAGAATTTCACATCTCCGTTGTTATCTAAATTAGTGAGATCCGGGTTCAATCCGAAAATACCGGCTTGAATATTTTTACCAACTAAAAACATAGGAAGTGCTGCGCCATGATCGGTTCCCAAGCTGCCGTTTTCTGTAACTCTTCTTCCAAACTCGGAAAAAGTTAGCACAACAACTTTATCGGCAAAACCAAGCTGTTCTAAATCTGCTTGAAATGATTTTAACGATTCTCCCAAACGCGATAACAAAGTTTGGTGTGTGTTTGCTTGATTTGCGTGTGTATCAAATCCATCTAGTGTAGCTAAATAAACGGGGGTTTCCAAACCACCGGCGATCAAATCGGCAATAATCTTTAACTGACCTCCAAAGGTTCCGCCTTTTGAATAATCCTGTTTTGGATTTCCTTTATCTGCTTTTTCTTTAATTACGCTTGCATATTTAACTGATAGAGCTGCTACTTCTTTCAAAAATTTTAACTCATCTCCGGCAATTGTTGCCGGTGGCGGGTCTGCATCAGCCGAGATTCCATTTACTAACTGATAGAACGAGTCCGGATTATCAAAGGCAACCGCCAATCCACCTTGTTGACTGTCAAACAATCCCGATTGAACCGAGCCAATTTGAATTGCCATCGGATGTGCCGGCGGAATATTTGGATAATCCGGAAATGCTTTCAACAAATACCTTCCAACCCAGCCATCAAAAATATATTTATCTGAGTCCGATGCAGTAAGCCAAATATCCGTCGAACGAAAATGGGAGCGGTTCTGGTTTGGATAACCAACGCCCTGAATAACTGTAAGTTTACCTTCATCAAATAACGGCTTTAAAGGTGCCAATGCGGGATGAACGCCTGTTGCATCTGTTAATTTTACAATAAGATTTTCATCAATCTTTAAGTTAGGACGTTTACTAATGTAAATGCTGTATTGATCGAGCGGAATAACTGTGTTCAAACCATCGTTACCACCTTTAAGTTGAATCAGAACTAAAATTTTTCCGCTGCTCGATTGTATATTCATAAATGGTCGGGCAAATGCTTTTATCGGAATTCCCGCGACTGAAATTGTAACGCCAGTAGCCATTGCCAGATTATGTAAAAATTCTCTTCGTTTCATTTTTTTCTCTTAAGTTAAGAAAGCTGAAATTCAGGTAAGCGCATCAGTGCTTTAAAAAACTTTTCGAGCCGCGTTTTTGCCTGTGCATCATAAGTTGACCAATCGTAAACAGCCGCTCCATCTAAAAGTGTGGCAAGTAAAAAATCTTTTCTTGCCTGACTTAAAGGGAATTGAATTAACAGCTTGGTTACATCTTCAACAAATTGAACAGCTTTTTCCGAACTTGAAAAACTTCGCGCATAAGCAACAACATCTGTCCTATAAGTTATGCTGCCAATTTTCACCCCGTTAATAATTGAGTCTGTATAATTGTTTCTTGAGGGGTAAGTTGTAGTGCTCATCCACTTACGCTGTCCTTCCCAGCCGCGAACATCCGGCGGATTAAATATTTCCTGCTGAAGATCTTTGGACTTAGTGCGGATGTAATTCAAAAAATTGTTGTCGGTTGAAATACCAAATTGTTTTACAGCTGCAACTAACAATTCAATTGGCGATTTTATTTTTGCGCCGCGAATATCCTCTGAATGAAAATATTGTGACTTGAGAAGTGTTGAAAGAACAGGATTCAGATTGAAATTGTTGGCTCGCATAATTTCAGCAAGCTGCTTAACATAATCTTCATTCGGTTGGTAATAGAGAAATTCTTTGTAAAGTTTTCTACAAAGGAACTCTGCTGTAGCCGGTTTTGTGAAAATTATATTAACGATATCTTCGTAACCGAAATTTCCCGTTTGACCGAGGAATGTTTTTGTGCCGCCATCAAAACGAGGCGAATCGAAGTAAGAGGTTAATGTTGTGTTATTGATTCTCCAGCCGGTTAGTGCTCTTGCGGCTTGTTTTATATCTGCTTCAGAATAATTACCAATTCCAATCGTAAATAGCTCCATTAATTCCCGAGCATAATTTTCATTAGGACTTGATTTAGTGTTCTGATTGCCGTTTAGGTAGATCAGCATTGCGGGATCAATAGTAACTTTCTTTGTCAGTTCAATAATATTTCCCAAAGCATACCGGCGGAATAATTTATTTTGCAAATAGATGAATTGCGGCACTTGAACAGTAGAACTCTCGCTGACAAAATGATTAGACCAGAACCAAACCATTTTTTCTCTGAAAGAGAATCCTTGATTGATCATCATATTGAGCCACCAAAAGACTAAAGAGTAATACCAGTTGGTATAGTTAGTTTGATTTGCACTGTTATGAGGTTGGATTGTCCAATCGGTTCCGTTATAAATCGGCGGCGCCGGTTCGGGTTGATCTTTGAGGAGATAGTTATCTACAAAATCATCCAGAGTTTTGGAAAGAGCAAAGTCAACATCCTGTTGTGTAAACCCAAAAAGAGAGCGCGATAAAATGTGCCGCGCTGCATCAGCATCCCATACACTAATTTTATTTAAGTATCCTGATCTTCCCATTCTTTTAAAATCTATTTGTTGTCTGATTTTTTGACATTGGATTTTAAGATAAAGTTTAACAAGACTCAAGCAAAAAAAATGGGAGTGTTATTTTATTTTTGTTGTTAAAAAGAAGAAAGAAATTTTAAGAATAGTACCCCTTTTTATAAGAACCTGACAAACTCTGCTGTCAACCTTTCGTTTTCAACAGGTTTTCTTATAAACGTTGTAGCTCCTGCATTTATTGCAGTCTCTTCATCTCTCTTTAGTGCGTTAGCAGTAACAACAACTATTGGAGTATTAGCATACTTTTCCGTCCGGCGTAATTCTTTGATTAGATAGATGCCGTCTTTGTCTCCTCTAAGAGACAAATCTATAAGAAAAG
>JBFLWC010000426.1:0-7565 GCA_040758415.1 Bacteroidota bacterium
GAAGAAAGATATATTGATAAGACAAATCGAATAGTAACAGCGCCGGAGGATTTACAAAAACTTTTCTCCAAAAACAAAAAAGCAAAAGAAGTTTTTGAAAGTCTTTCGTTCACACATAAAAAAGAATATGTGCTTTGGATAGTTCAGGCAAAGAAGGAAGAAACCCGAACTGCACGTATCGAAAAAACTATTCAGATGTTAATTGCCGGGGGGAAAAAATAGAAATCAGAAATAAGAAGCACTACAGACTACCGATTTCTTATTTCTGAATTCTTAAAGCTGTCTCACGCTTTCATCCTTTCTCCCTTCTCTTCCTTAATAAAAATCCATCCTACAACTTTGCCGATGTCAATGGTTTCAAAGTTATTCCAATATTTTTTTGTGCGGACGTGCATTGAACTAGTATCGGTTGGATTAATTTTTTCGGCTTCGTCAATAATTGTTTTGATTCTTTTCTGCCAGGTTTTCATATTAAGTTCGCGCAGGTCAACCCAACCATCGTGCGCCCACATATCAACGGCATCGGGTGTAATTTCTAATTCATTATCGCCGCGGAAAGGAGGAATTTTAATATCGTTGCCGCGCAAAAGCGATTTGCCGTCTGCAAGAAGAATTGGAATTCCGATCGAAATAATTTCGTTGCGCAATTTTGAATTGTTCTTGAGGAGCTCAAAAGCTTTGTTCGATAAATCCGCAGGTGTTTCTTTCAAAATTTGTTTCATTCCTCCGCAGATGATTTTCAAAATATTTATCTCGTGCAAAAGTTTAGAAAGTCTTGGTGGTCCCAATAATTCAAAAGCAACACTGTTAGTGTTGTAAATTTTTTCAAGTTCGTCTAACTTATCAACAGCCGCATGCTGCATAAAACCGGCGCGGTATGTCGGCTCGAGCGTTGCGTTATCGAGCGCGTTTATAATATCGTGCCCGGTATTGCCCCCTTTGATTTCGTAAATAGCGTCTACGGCAATTTCTTCCGGTGTAACGTATTCCATTTGTCCCTGTGCAGTGATTGCTTCAAACTCTCCACGGGAGAAGGTTCCATTTTCTCCGGTATCAATAAAAACCGATTTTAATTTTTCGCCGCTCGTTTTAAATTTTTTATCGGTTTTCAATTTCAGTTTATTTTGAAGAGGAACAGCTTCATCCAAAGAAACATCTACAACATCAATTGGTTTGCCCTGTTTTTTAATTTCTCCAAACTCAATTCTCTTCCATGCAATGGCAGCAGTTGGTTTAATTTCTTTTGTTATCGGTGCATCGGGGGTTCTTCCCATTAAAAACAAAAGCAAAGTATGAGCGCCGGCAACTGAAGATTTACTCAACAAAACGCGGGATGGTTTTTCTTCGCTGTGTGTGTATGGAATGTTCAACCCCATTCCTCCGGTGCCGCTGGTTCCAATCTTAACATAAATTTCTGTTTTCGTTTCGTTCATCGTATTGTAAAGGATTTGAACGTGACGGATGAGTTGTGGAATGTAAAGTGTGCAGAGAAGTTTTTCGGTTTCAGCCGCAAGTTCTTCAAGCGGCGATTTTCTTTCTATCGTCTTTTTAATATTGTGATAAGTTGTGTACACGTCTTGATAGGCAATACCGGTTGCTGAGTTGATGCAGTCAATTATTATCTCCGGTTTATGTTCAACAAGAAGTTTATAGATTGATGAGTTGTGTAGAATCTCTTCGTTAAGTTCTTCCATAGTATCGCGCATTAAAATCTTTCTCGACTCTGGATTAGCCAAAAGTTCAAAACGATCTTTATCTTTGAATTCATATCTGACAAAAATATTTCCCCACCATGGAACAAAATAATCTTTTGGAAGGCTAGAAAATTCTTTTTGAAGGCGGGCAACTTCATCTTCAGCTTCTTCTTTTCTAAGTGATGTTATAACAATTTTTTTTGGTTTTTCCGGTACAAGCTTTCTTATAACTGCATTGCCCACCAATCCCCAGCCGCCCAATACTAAAACAGTTTTGTTTTGAATATCCATTTTATCCTCGTTAACAATTTTGGAATTTTTTTCAGCGAAAAATTACCGCTTACCTTCTACCCCCGCAAGAAAAATAGATTATATTAATCCCAACTTTATTTTGATTAAAGATAACTCCTTGCGTATTTTTGCCTCGAAATAAAGTAAACGTCGGGTATTTATAAATGAAAATTTACGACATTCTAAGTGTAGAAAAAATTATTCCTTCTATGCAGGGAACAACAAAAACCGAAGTGATTGATGAGCTGCTCAATCTTTTCAAAGACGACGAACGCGTAAAAGACCTGGAAGGAATGCGAAGCGCAGTTCACGAAAGAGAAAAAATTATGTCTACCGGAGTTGGAAAAGGATTTGCAATTCCTCACGCCAAAACAGACAGCGTGAATGAAATTGTTGCAGCATTTGGAAAACTTGATAAGCCGGTTGATTTCCAGGCACTCGATGAACAACCGGTCAATCTTATTTTTCTTTTGGTTGGAAAAGAGAATTTGGTCGGTCAGCACATCAAACTTCTCAGCCGTATTTCCCGAATGATGAACAAAGATGAATTCCGCGAGAGTCTTGCAAAAGCAGCATCGGCAGAAGAAGTTTTCTTACTCTTTGAGAATGAAGAAAAACAATACTTCGAAACCGCGTAAAGAATTTTATGATTAAAGCCGTAACCGGTACGCGCGACGTACTTCCATCCGATATTTCAAAATGGAAATATCTCGAGTCAATCGTCGAATCAATTTTTGCACGCTACAATTATAAGGAAATCCGCACACCCGTTTTTGAAGATACGGCACTATTTGCTCGCAGCATTGGCGAAGCTACAGATATTGTTGGCAAAGAGATGTATACGTTTTTAGATAGAAGCGGAGAAAGTTTAACGCTCCGCCCGGAAATGACGGCGGGTGTTGTCCGAGCATTCATCGAACACTCGTTAGATAAAAAACAAAGTCTCAGCAAGCTGTTTTATTTTGGCCCGATGTTTCGTCAGGAACGTCCGCAAGCCGGAAGGTTCAGACAGTTTCATCAGTTCGGAGCCGAAGCGCTTGGAAGTAATGATCCGCTGCTTGATGCCGAAATGATAATTGCATCTTACGATATTTTTACACGGCTCGGCTTGAAAAAATTGTTGGTTAAAATTAATTCGCTCGGCGTTCCTTCATCGCGCGAGTATTACAAAAATATTTTACGGAAATATATCGAGCCGCACTTCAATAAACTTTCGGCAGAAAGTAAAAAAAGATTAGAGACAAACATTCTTAGAATTTTCGACAGCAAAGAAGAACAAGACCAAAAAATTATGGAGAATGCGCCGCTGCTGTTTGAATACCTTGATGATGAAAGTCTTCAGCATTTCGAAAAAGTTAAACGGGCGCTGCTTGGTTCAAAAATTCCATTCGAAGTTGATCCTAAACTTGTGCGCGGATTAGATTACTATACTCATACAACGTTTGAAATTGTTAGCAGCAGCGTTGGCTCTCAAAGCGCACTATGCGGCGGTGGAAGATATAACCTGCTTGTAAAAGAACTCGGCGGCAATGAAACACCGGGAGTTGGCTTTGCCGCAGGCATCGAAAGAATTTTGCTGGCGTGCGAAAATGAAAAATCCTTTTTTCTTGAAGATGAAAAACTTGATCTGTTCATAGTTACTCTTGAAAAAGGTTTGGAAAGTTTTGCTCATCAAAAAGCTGTTGATTTTAGAAGGAGAGGTTTATCAACAGACATGGATTATTTAAACCGAAGCGTTAAGGCACAGATGCGCGAGGCAAACAGAGTAAATGCAAAATATGTTCTTCTAATTGGCGGCGATGAATTTCTAAAAGGCGAGGTTGTGTTGAAAAATATGAATGACGGTAGACAAAGAAATTTTGCAAAGGATGATATGGAAAAAATCTTTTTGTGCATCAAGGAGTAAGTTTGTCGCTCAGAAGACCCAAAAACATTCCTAAAATTCCCAAATCGAGAAAAAAAAAAGCACACATAGCTCTGGCAGCAATTCCGGCAAAAAAATCGGATAAACTTGAATACCTCTGCAAAATATTTTATAAGTATGATCAAGCGGTAAAGAAACAATATTGTGTTTTCGCAATCGAAACAATAATAGAATTTACCAATTTCTCATACGAAATTTCTATTGAAACAATTCAAGAAAAGAATGTAATCAGTTTTGTTTTAATGGGATTAAAAGCTAAAACAGATGTTGTTCCGTTTGTTCAGCCGGCAAGAACAGAATTGTACTTTCAGGATTTGGTAGGCGATTACACTGTGAATGTTGTAAAACAGGACGGCGCAATTAATGCAGCAAAGTTTCATTTCAACATTTTAAGGAAAGAGATTTTACTGAAAAAACAATACGCGCCAAAGAAGAAAAACAATCGTCTCTTCTGCAAGTTTGAAGTTGCCGAAGAGGATTTCACTTTCCCGGAATAATGAAAAAGGAATGGATAATGGTCTTAATGATCAAGACCATTTTATCAAACAAAAGGAAATGGAAAAAATAATAGGACGCAAACCGGTTCTTGAAGCACTCAAATCCGGAGCAGAGATTGAGGTTGTTTATGTCGCTTTCGGTCAACACGGAAATATTATCAATCAAATTTTTTCTGCTGCAAAAAAACGGCGGATAAAAATTTCACAGCTTGCAGCGCCAAAGTTCGATGCCCTTGTTGAAGGACAAAATGCACAGGGGGTTCTTGCGCTTAAGAGTACGCAGAAATATTTTGAACTTGGCGAACTGATTGACGAATTGAAAAAAACTCCGCTTCCGCTTTTACTTCTTCTTGATTCAATTCAAGACCCGCACAACCTTGGTGCAGTTTTGCGCACAGCCGAATGTGCAGGAGTTGATGGGGTAATTGTTACCACAAATCAAAGTGCGCCGATAAATGAAATAGTTGGAAAAATTTCTGCGGGCGCAGTATCATATCTCAAAATTTGCAAGGTAAATAACCTCGTCCGTGCGATTGAAGTTTTGAAGAAAGAAGGATTTTGGTTAGTGGGGACTCATATAAACAGCGAGAAAAATTACAACCAGCTGGATTACAAAATGCCCGTTGCGCTCGTGATTGGTAATGAAGAAAAGGGAATCCGCAAACTTGTAGCAGAAAGCTGCGACTTCCTCGTTAAGATTCCGATGAAAGGAAAAATTGATTCGCTCAACGTTTCCGTTGCTGCCGGCGTTATTCTTTTTGAAATAGACCGCCAGAGGAAAATAAATTAAACCGCTCTTCTTAAAAGATTATTTTTTATTTAGTCAATTTTGTAATTTGAAATATTGCTGCGCTTTTTTTATCTGGGCATACTTTAGGAAATCGTTATCGAATTCTCTAAAGCATCTATAACTATTGAGGAATTATTTTTAATCTTCTCGTATTCCTCCGGAGTGTAGCAGAGGAAGTCTATGTGTTTATTAAATCTGAACTGCTTTAACAGAAAAGTCATTCTATTAAGTTTTGGAATAGTTTTAAAAAATTCTGAAACTATTATCACATCTATATCAGAAGATTCTGAAGCAGTTCCCTTAGCACGAGAACCAAAGAGCAGAACTTTCTGTGGAGAAAGCTTTGCTACAAGTAGAGGATAAATTTCCTTGTAGAATTTGTCTACCCAAAAGTCTTGAATCATTTGTTGAATTCATTGTTATTACTTCTTTCGATTGCAAAATAAGAGAAATCTAAGGGAATTAAAACTATATGATGATAAACATATTTTGGAACCATATTTAAAAAGTAATCGTTTTATTTATAATCTTGACAAAATTTTCCAGATTGTATAAGTTTGAATCCGTAATTAAACATAAAGCTGTAAAATGAACGATCTAAAAGAAAATGAAGCAAAACTAATCGAAGAAACTAGCGGCGATAAGAAAATATTGGAGGACCTCACAAGTTCTGAATACAAGTGGGGATTTGTAACCGAGATTGAATCTGAAACTGCAGCAAAAGGGTTGAATGAAGATGTGATTCAAATGATCTCGATGAAGAAGAATGAGCCCGAATGGATGACCCAATGGAGGTTGAAAGCTTTTCGTTATTGGTTAAAGATGGAAGAACCGAAATGGTCTAACGTAAAATATCCTAAGATAGATTTTCAAGATATCAGTTACTACTCGGCGCCAAAACAGAAACCTCAGCTTCAAAGTTTGGATGAAGTTGATCCGGAATTATTGAAAACATTCGAGAAGCTCGGTATACCGCTCGAAGAGCAAAAACTTTTATCTGGCGTTGCTGTTGATGCCGTGTTCGATTCTGTCTCTGTTGCAACAACTTTCAAAGAAACTTTGAACGAGAAGGGAATAATTTTCTGCTCAATCTCCGAAGCAATTCAGGAACATCCCGAGTTGATAAAAAAATATTTGGGTTCGGTTGTTCCTTACACAGATAATTTCTACGCCTCTTTGAACTCTGCAGTTTTTAGTGACGGTTCATTTGTATTCATACCAAAAGGTGTGCGCTGCCCGATGGAACTTTCAACATATTTTAGAATTAATGCGCAGGAGACCGGACAGTTTGAACGCACACTTATAGTTGCAGAAGAAGGAGCGTATGTAAGTTACCTTGAAGGATGCACGGCGCCGATACGCGACAATAATCAACTACACGCCGCCGTTGTTGAACTTGTTGCACTTGATAATGCTGAGATAAAATATTCAACCGTTCAAAACTGGTACCCCGGAGATAAAGAAGGCAAAGGAGGTATCTACAATTTTGTAACCAAGCGGGGTGCATGCAGAGGAAAGCATTCAAAAATTTCCTGGACTCAGGTTGAAACCGGTTCTGCAATCACGTGGAAATATCCAAGCTGCATTTTACAAGGCGATTATTCAATCGGCGAGTTTTATTCTGTTGCAGTAACAAATAATTTTCAACAAGCCGATACAGGAACAAAGATGATTCACATCGGCAAACACACAAAAAGCACAGTAGTTTCTAAAGGTATCTCAGCAGGTCACGGTAACAATTCATATAGAGGTTTGATAAAGATTGGCAAAAACGCAGAAGGCGCCCGCAACTTTACTCAATGCGACTCTATGTTGATGGGGAACAAATGCGGCGCACATACATTTCCATACATAGAAATTGAAAATGAATCATCAAAAGTTGAACACGAGGCAACTACATCTAAGATTGGTGAAGATCAAATTTTTTATCTGAATCAGCGCGGTATTTCAACCGAAGATGCCGTCAATATGATTGTAAATGGTTTTTGTAAAGAAGTGTTCAAAGAATTGCCGATGGAGTTTGCTGTTGAAGCGCAGAAACTTCTTGCAATTTCGTTGGAAGGAAGTGTTGGATGAAGCAATTGAGAATTAATAATTGCGAATTAAAAATTAAAGCTGAATGCTAAAAGCTGATAAACTAGGAGAATGAATGTTATCAATAAAAAATCTAATTGCGAATGTTGAAGGGAAAGAGATTCTAAAAGGAATTAATCTCGAAATTAAAGCCGGAGAAGTACACGCTATTATGGGACCGAATGGCTCCGGTAAAAGTACACTTGCAAATGTGCTGACAGGAAATGAAAATTACGAAGTAACCGGCGGCGAGGTTTTGTATGAAGGGAAAAATCTTTTAGAGATGAATCCCGAAA
>JBFLWC010000427.1:0-2324 GCA_040758415.1 Bacteroidota bacterium
GCAATTCATCAAAGCACTAAGACCAAATGGGAAGCTCTGCTTTGTGGGTGGAACGGTTGGCAATTTAAATATTCCCGTTGGTATTCTGCTGGGCGGACAAAAGAGTGTTTGCGGAAGTATAATTGGTGGAAGAGCTGCAATAAAAGAGATGCTGGAATTTTCTGCTCGTCATAATATCAAAGCAGTTACAGAAACTTTTCCTATGAAAAATGTTAATGATGCAATTGAACGGCTGCGTCAAAATAAAGCTCGATACAGAATTGTTTTGAAGAACTAAGCTGTTCTTGCTGGAAGAAAAGAAGAGAAAACAATTCCCCATTCACAAGTCTTAAAGAAATTAAAAGACTATGGGCTTATATAAGATGCATACAAGTAACTGTGAAATATCCCTCACCTCCTTTTCACCAAAGTCAAAATAGTATAGACCGCAACTACTTCATCATTCTGATTTGTTACTTCTACATACCATTCAACAATGCCATGAGCCGTTTCGCCGTCCCGTTTTTCTTTGGCGGTTTTGCGCTTGCATGTAATCTTAGCTTGAATTGTATCGCCGATGTAAACCGGTTTTGTAAAGCGTAAATTTTCTAACCCATAATTTGCAAGCACCGGTCCCAAACCCGGATAGACAAATAACCCGGCAGCAGCAGATAAAACAAAATAACCGTGTGCAACACGTTTTTCAAAAATAGATTCCTTCGCGGCAATATCATCCGTATGAGCATAAAAATAATCGCCGCTAATTCCTGCAAAGTTTACTATATCGGTTTCAGTAACAGTTCTTCTGTGAGTGGTGTAAGTTTCTCCGATCTGAAGTTCATCCCAAAATTTTTTGAAAGGATGGACTGAATCGGAAATTTGCTGTGCGCCTTTAATCCATTGATTGCACACTTGAGAAAGAGTTGTTGGATGCCCCTGAAGAGCAACACGCTGCATATACTTCATAATGCCGCGAATTCCACCCAGCTCTTCTCCTCCGCCTGCGCGTCCGGGTCCGCCGTGCGTAATATGGGGCAGCGGAGAACCATGCCCTGTTGATTCTTTTGCACATTCTTTATTGACAATCACAATTCTTCCGTGATAGGCGCCGATTTCCATCACAACTTTTTTTGCAACATCGTTATCTGCTGTGAAGATAGAACCAACTAAACTTCCTTCTCCAAGGTTTGCAATTTTTATTGCTTCTTCAAGAGTGTTGTATGGCATTACAGTATTTACCGGGCCGAATGCTTCAACAGCGTGCGGCTCATTGCTGTCAAAAGGCAAATCACATTGAAGAAGTACCGGGCTTAGAAATGAACTATTATTTTCTTTTGTTTCCGGGAATAAGTTTTCTGGTGCTTGCTCAGGAAAAACAATTTTGGCGGATCGTTTTAGAATAGAAATTTTTTCTTTTACTTCTTCAACTTGAGAAGCACCAACTAATGAACCCATTCTAATTCCTTCTTCAAGAGGATTTCCAATTTTCACATTCGCCAATTTTTCTTTCAAAGCATTCACAACATTTTGCAGTTGATTTGACGGAACAATTGTTCTGCGTATAGCCGTGCATTTCTGTCCCGCTTTCACAGTCATTTCGTTTACAACTTCTTTTATGAAAAGATTAAATTCTTCCATCTTATTAGTAACATCCGGACCGAGAATTGTACAGTTAAGCGAATCGGCTTCCATATTAAAGCGAACCGATTTCTTTATAATGTTGGGATGAGATTTTAATTTGATTCCGGTTTCAGCAGAACCCGTGAATGTTACAACATCCTGTCCGTTAAGATGATCGAGCAGATCACCTGTATCTCCGCAAATTAATTGCAGAGATCCCTCTGGTAAAATATTCGATTCAATCA
Organism: Bacteroidota bacterium; assembly: GCA_040758415.1. Lineage (GTDB taxonomy): Bacteria > Bacteroidota > Ignavibacteria > Ignavibacteriales > Melioribacteraceae > Fen-1258. The sequence continues at coordinate 1,845 of JBFLWC010000427.1, forward strand.
TAGCGCGAACCATTGCTTCAGTTAAATATGCAGTTGCAGAAGCGGGTTTAACTATTGCCGGCATTCCGGCAAGAAATGTTGGCGCTAATTTTTCAAGCATTCCCCAGCAAGGAAAGTTGAAAGCATTTATGTGTACAGCCACACCTTTAAGGGGAACACAAATATGCTGACCAACAAACGTTCCGTTTTTTGAAAGCATCTCCATTGTTCCGTCTACAAAAAAAGTTTCATCCGGCAGTTCGCGTCTTCCTTTGCTTGCGTAAGCAAAAAAAGTTGCAACGCCTCCTTCAATATCAATCCACGAATCAATTTTAGTTGCGCCTGTCATAAATGAAAGGGGATAGAATTCATCTTTGCGGTTTATTAAATATTGTGCCATTTCTTTTAGCATACGTCCGCGTTGATGAAAAGTCATTGCGCGGAGTTTTGGGCCGCCTATCTCCCGTGCGTAGTTTACCATTCCTTTGAAGTCCAGTCCGG
>JBFLWC010000428.1:0-2041 GCA_040758415.1 Bacteroidota bacterium
CGAAACACAAAATATACTCACCATTAAAGTGAAGTTAGAAATTGTTGAGCAGATGGGAAGCGAAGTTTATCTTCATTTTGTTTTGGATGATTCGCAATTTATTGCACGTGTAAAACCGGATAAAAATTTTCGTCACGGAGATGAATTGAATCTGTACTTTAACACTGCTTCAGCTCACTTTTTTAACAGCACCGATGGGGAACTGATTAGCTCTTAGCAATTGGCAATTAGCAATTAGCAATTAGCAATTAGCTATTAGCAATTAGCTATTAGCTTTTAGATAGCAAGTATCAATAAAACTAATTACCTTCCATTGTCAAATTCTAATATTGTGTTAATGAATTTTCTTAAACAGATTTTTTTACCGATAGCGATTGTAGTTTTATCTGTTTTTCTTCTTTTTGCAGCTTATAATGATGTGAAAAGGGAAACGATAAATCAATTGAACGTAGAACAACTAACACACGCGAAACAAGCTGCAAAAGGGATTCAAATATTTTTTAGTGAATATGAGAACCTGTTGAATTATCTCGCCGCACAAAATTCCGTAATTGAACTTGATGAAAATGGTAAGCAGATAATAAATAATTTTTTTTATAGCCATGCCTTTACGCTAAAAGCAATTACACGCATTGATGATAAAGGAAAAATAATATATACGGTACCGAACAACTCCAAATTTGTTGGACAGAATATTTCTTATCAAGAACATGTTCAAAGAATTTTAGAGACGCATAAAAAAACTGTAAGCGATGTTTTTGAAACAGTACAGGGATACAGAAGTATTGCCTATTATGTGCCGGTATTTAAAAACGGAGTGTTCAAAGGCGGTTTAGCTGTGCTTGTGCCTTTTGATAGTCTTGCAAAATATTATCTTAAAAATATCCGGGTGCGTAAAAGCGGTTTTGCGTATACGGTTAGTCAGAAAGGAATTATGATTTATACTCCCCTTGAAAAACACAATTACAAAAATGTGTTCAATATCTTTTCAAATTCGCCGTCAGCAATTGCTATGCTTAAAAAAGCAATAAAGGGAGAAAGCGGTACCACATTTTACGAACTAAGTAATCAAGAAGGTGTTTCCAATAAATTCTGCGCTGTTTATTTCCCGGTTAAAATTGCAGATAGGTACTGGTCAATTATTGTATCCACACCCGAGTCGGAAATTTTAAGTACGATGAAAGGATTTATAACCAAATGGGTTGTAATTGTATTTCTGTTAACTTTAGGTACGTCTGTCTATCTCTATTATATTTTAAAAGCAAAAGCAATTGTAAAAGAAGAACTTAAGCGTAAAAAAGCCGAAGAGGCACTGATTCAATCCGAACAAAAATTTAAAACATTATTTCAAACTGCAGGTGATGCAATATTTCTTGTAGAGTTGGATGGAAGGATTATTGAAGTGAATAACTCTGCATCCGAGAAATTTGGTTATTCAAGAGAAGAATTTTTGCAAATGACAACTATGGAATTAAATCTTCCCGGGAATGAAGATAAAGTTCTTGAGCGTGTAGAAACGATGAAGAAAAAAGGAGAACTATATTTTGAAACTGTATATCTATCGAAAGGCGGAGAACAGATTCCGGTGGAAGTAAGCGGAAAATTAATTGATTATGAAAATAGAAAGATTACGCTAGGAATTGTCCGCGATATTTCGTTAAGAAAAAAACAAGAGAGCGAATTGATCAAATCGAAAGAAGAAGCCGAGAAAGCAAACCGCTTGAAATCGGAATTCCTTGCTCAAATATCACACGAAATCCGATCCCCCTTAAATGTGATTCTTGGTTTTTCGGAATTGATAAGAGATGAGTTGAAAGAAAATCTAACACAAAAAACTACAAATAGTTTTAAGGCAATTGATACCGCCGGCAGAAGAATAATCAGAACTGTTGAATTGATTTTGAACATGTCTGAACTGCATGTTGGAACTTATGAACCTTCGCCTAAAAGATTCGACCTGGTTAAGGATTTATTGAAAAATATTTTTAAGGAATATGAATTTTCTGCAATCAAGAAGGGACTGGAATTTAAAATTTTGGTT
>JBFLWC010000429.1:0-4141 GCA_040758415.1 Bacteroidota bacterium
TTCAACTCGCGCAGAACAAAAACTTCTATCTTTGCATTCGTTCGTTCTTTTTTCCCGAACAAACGCGCCTGCATCACCTTTGTTTTGTTAATAACAACAACATCCCCCTTCTGCATATAGTTTACTATGTCGTAAAATTTGCGGTTCTCTATTTCTCCGTTTGCACGATTGAGAACCATCATGTTTGCTTTATCGCGTGGAGATGCAGGATGTTTTGCGATCAATGTTTTTGGTAAGTTGTATTTGAAATCTGATAATTTCATTTATTCTCCTCTTAGAACTAATGTAATGAAACATCTGAAAAATGTATAGCATAACATGATTAACTTGTAAAAGCACACAGACCCGCCTGCCTGCCGCCTGCCTGCCGGTAGGCAGGGTAAGCAGAGTAGGCAGGTGCTTTTACAATTTTTCAGAAGTTTCAAATTATTTTATTTTTTTCTTTAATACTTTTTTAGATGCTGTTTTTTTAATAACTTTTTTTATTATCGGTTTTGCCGATTGCATTTCTTTAACAACTGCACGTGCAGCGGCTAAGCGTGCAATAGGAACGCGGAATGGTGAACAGCTCACGTAGTTCAATCCAATTTTATGACAGAACTCGACCGATGCAGCTTCGCCGCCATGTTCGCCGCAAATACCAATTTTAAGATCCGAACGCGTTGCGCGTCCTTTCGTAACGGCTGTAATCATCAATTGACCGATTCCTTCTTGATCTATTGATTGGAACGGATCAACGGAAATAATTTTTTTATCTAAATATTCGGGTAAGAATCCACCGATATCGTCGCGTGAGAATCCGAATCCCATTTGTGTTAGATCGTTTGTTCCAAACGAGAAGAACTGCGCATACTCTGCAATTTTATCTGCTGTTAAACATGCGCGTGGAATTTCGATCATTGTTCCAATCAAGTGAGGAATTTTTTTCATTTCAAATTTTTTGCAAACTTCAGCGTAAACTTTGTTAACAATTTCATATTGATGTTTTAGTTCATTCATGTGAGAAACGACCGGAATCATTATTTCGGCAAACGGTTTCTTCCCTTCTTGAATCAACTCGGCTGAAGCTTCGAAGATAGCGCGAACTTGCATCTCTGTAATTTCCGGATATGTAACGCCAAGACGAACGCCGCGGTGTCCCATCATAGGATTACTCTCGTGTAATTTATCTGCACGTTCGTTTAGTTCGTTCAAAGTGATGCCGAGACTTGCGGCTAATTTTTCTCTCTCTTCATAGCGGTTCGGAACAAATTCGTGCAACGGAGGATCAAGCGTTCTGATTGTTACCGGAAATCCGTCCATTGCTTCCAGCGTTCCTTTAATATCTGCTTTAATATGCGGGAAAAGTTCGTTCAATGCATTTCTTCTTTCTTGCTCGTTATTAGAGACAATCATCTTGCGGAGTTTAAACAACGGTTCTTCAGAATTTTCTCCATAGAACATGTGCTCTGTTCTGAACAGACCGATACCTTCTGCGCCGAATGTACGGGCTTTTGCAGCATCTTCAGGTGTATCGGCATTTGTTCTAACCTTCAATTTTTTTACACGGTCGCAAATTTTCATGAACTCGACAAAATCCAAATTTTCTTCAGCGGCTTTCTTCATCGGAAGTTCGCCCGGATAAACAGCGCCTTTTGTTCCGTTGAGTGTAAGCCATTCGCCCTCGCGTACCATTAAATCATCAACTGTAAAATATTTTTCCGCATAATTTATTTTAATCGAGCCGGCGCCAACGATACAGCATTTACCCCATCCACGCGCAACAAGCGCAGCGTGGGAAGTCATTCCTCCGCGTGCAGTTAGTATTGCCTGCGCTGCGCGCATCCCTTCGATATCTTCCGGATTAGTTTCTTCGCGTACAAGTATTACTTTCTTTCCTTCGTTTGAGCGCGCTACTGCTTCCGCAGCAGAAAATACAACTTGTCCAGCTGCACCGCCTGGACCTGCAGGCAATCCTTTTGTAATTACTCTTGCTTCTTTTTCTGCAGCAGGGTCTATAATTGGATGAAGCAGTTCATCAAGCTGGGAAGGTTGAACACGCATTACTGCTTCTTCTTTTGTAATTAATTTTTCTTTGAACATATCAAGAGCCATCTTAACAGCGGCAGGACCGTTTCTCTTTCCTACACGGCATTGCAGCATATAGAGCCGGCCTTCTTGAATTGTGAATTCAATATCGAGCATATCATGGTAATGTTTTTCAAGCGTGCGCTGGATGCCGTGAAGTTGTTTATAAGTTTTAGGCATAGCGGTTTCGAGCGATGGAAGATGTGCGGTGTGTTCGCTCTTTCCAACTTCGTTGATCGGGTTTGGAGTTCTGATACCCGCAACAACATCTTCGCCTTGTGCATTGGGCAGCCATTCGCCGTAAAAATAATTTTCGCCGGTTGCCGGGTTACGTGTAAATGCAACACCGGTTGCAGATGTATTGCCCATGTTTCCGAATACCATTGATTGAACGTTTACAGCCGTACCCCAGTCGTGTGGGATTCCTTCGATAGTACGATAAGAGATTGCACGTTTTCCCATCCAGCTTTGGAATACTGCAGATACAGCTCCCCATAGCTGCGCCATAGGATCTTCCGGAAATGGTTTGCCAAGTACTTCAAAAACTTTTGCTTTGTAGATTTCTATAAGCTCTTTCAAATCATCAGCCGTTAAATCTGTATCGCTTTTAGCGCCGCGCGCTTCTTTTATTTTGTGAAGCTCGGCTTCTAGTTGTTGACGAACACCTTTACCTTCTTCGGGTTCGATGCCTGCTGCTTTTTCCATAACAACGTCTGAATACATTTGGATTAAGCGGCGGTGTGAATCGTAAACGAAGCGCGGATTGTTTGTTTTCTTGATTAAAGCTTCGCGGGTTTCGTTGTTCAAGCCAACGTTAAGAATTGTTTCCATCATACCAGGCATTGATGCGCGCGCACCTGAACGAACCGATACAAGCAGCGGATTAACTTTATCGCCAAATTTAGCTCCCATCTCTTTTTCTACTTTTGCAAGAGCATCTTTAACTTGTTTTTCAAGTTCTTTAGGATATTTTTTATTGTTCTTATAATAAGCAGTGCAGACTTCAGTTGTAATTGTGAAGCCAGCAGGTACAGGCAGCCCGATATTAACCATTTCAGCAAGGTTTGCTCCTTTACCACCAAGAAGTTCTTTCATATTTGCTTCTCCTTCAGCGCGCTTGCCACCGAAATAGTAAACATACTTTTGTGTTGATTTAGCCATTCTAACTTACCTCCAATAAATGTTTATTCTTTGTTTTTGTTTTAGTTGATTGATTTCAAAATCAGTTCATTAAACTTTTCCTGCTCATCAAGTTTGAGTTTTATCTTCAAGTAGTAAATGTCAATGTCGTCTAATTCCTTAGAATATTTTGTAAACTTTACAGCATCTTTTTGAGTAGTGAGTACTGAATAGGAATTTGTATCATAAAATTTTTTTCTGATATCATGTACTTCTTTCAGCGTGTAATTTTTGTGATCCGGAAAAATCATTTTGTTTGTTATATCAATATTATTTTTTTCGAGTGCTTTCAAAAAAGATTCGGGTCGGGCAATTCCGCAGACGAGTAGACTTTTCTGCCCTTGAAATTCTTCGGTGTTAAAAAAGTGATGCGTCTTAACATCATAAATTCCATGTTCAATAAAATAGCCTGTAAAAACCTGTTTGTTCTCAAAATATTTTTTCAGTTTTTCAGGAATCTCAGTTCTTCCCGAAAATTTTCTGTTGATGATTATAATGCCTGCGCGATTCAAAGAACTAAACGGTTCTCTCATCAAACCAAGCGGAAGCATTCTTTGTTCTACCATTGGTATTCCGATAAATTTTGATTGAGCAGCTTTGTTTAAAAAACTTTGTTCAATTATTACCACATCAACATCGCGGTAAATCCATCTGTGCTGAAATGCGTCATCCAAAATTATTGTATCAACTCCGGAATCCTTAATGAATCGTTTTGCCCCATCAACGCGGCGTTCTGCAACGGCTGTAGGCACATTCAACTCATAAGACATAAAGTACATCTCATCGCCGCATTCGTCAACCGAGGTTTTGATTTTTTCGCCGTCGCTGACGTAAATATATCCGAACGAACTTCTTCCGTAACCGCGGCTCAAAACCCCTGCTTTTTTCTTTTTGT
>JBFLWC010000430.1:0-7261 GCA_040758415.1 Bacteroidota bacterium
GCATAGCATCAAGAGTGAACCGCGCGGCAACTTCAGAAATTCTTCCGGATCCTTTTACGATTACGATGAACTGAATTACAACTAATATTAAAAACACAATAAAACCAACTACATAATTTCCGCCAACAACAAAAGAACCGAACGACTCGATTACTTTTCCTGCATAACCTTCAATAAGAATCAACCGCGTAGAGCTGATGTTTAAGCCAAGCCGGAAGAGTGTAGTAACTAAAAGCAACCCCGGAAAAACTGAAATATCAAGCGGCGATTGAATATAGAGAGAAACAATCAAAACCAAAACTGCAAGCGTAATGTTTAGCGAAAGTAAAAAGTCTAGTACTAACGGCGGTAATGGAATAAGCATTAACCCGAGCATCAGTATCAAACCGAAGCCAAGAAGTATATCGCTGTTTTTGCCGAAATTTTTCATTCTACACTATACTCCTTTTCTTTCGCAGTTTTTTCATTTGATAGATGTATGCAAGTATTTGAGCCACTGCCTTGAAAAGTTTTGCGGGGATTTCATCTCCTACTTCTGTGGTTTTGTATAATGCGCGTGCAAGTTCTTTGTCTTCGTAAAGAGGAACGTTGTTTTCTAGCGCAATTTTTTTAATGCGCTGTGCTAACTCATCCATTCCTTTAGCAACCACCTTAGGTGCGTTGTCTTTATTCATTTCATATTTAACAGCAACAGCAAAGTGAGTTGGATTTGTAATTACAACGTCTGCAGCAGGAATATCGTTCATCATCCTTTTGCGCGCCATTGTAAGCATCTGTTTGCGTATCCTCGATTTGATATGTGGGTCGCCTTCACTCTGTTTCATCTCTTCTTTTACTTCTTCTTTAGTCATCATCATCTCTTTTTTGAATTTGAATTTTTGGAAAACGAAATCTGACGCAGCAATAACAACAAAGAATAGAACAATTTTCCAGATTACTGAAAATGCGGCTTTGAGCATAAACGAAACCGTTTCCTCAATGCTCAGTTCAACCAAAAGAGACGTGTCTTGAATTAAATCGGAAAGAATAAAGTAAGTGAATAACCCGACAATGAATAATTTTACAAGCGACTTTGCAATTTCAACAAAAGAATGAGAAGAGAATAATACTTTTTTTATGCCGGCAAGAAGATTGAATCTATCGAGCGTGGGCATAAATACTTTTGTCTTAAACTTGAAGCCGACCTGCGCGATGTTGCTTGCCAATGAAACAACAAGGATTCCTAAAAGAATTGGAGATATAATTGTTAATAAGAAGAGCGCCCACTTAAGCATGTAAGTTTGCAGGATTGTTTTGTTAAGATCAAAGGTCTCAAGAGTACCAAGTGTTTCAACAGTAAACGCAGAAAGTTTTTCGCCGAAAAAATCTTTTGTTAGGTAGATCAAAATTAATCCCGTGCCGAAAACTGCAAGCGAGTTGATCTCCATACTTTTTGCAACCTGTCCTTTGTCTCGAGCATCAGTAAGTTTTTTATTAGTCGGTTGTTCGGTTTTTTCCTGTCCTTCAAAATCCTGCATAATCAAACGCTCATTGCTTTTATAATTTCCGTGAGTTGTGCTTCGTAGCTTTGCAGTAAATTTTTAATTGCAAAAACATAGATAGGCGCCAGTGCAGAAAGAAAAACAAATCCCAATCCAATTTTTGCCGGCTGCGTAACAAAAAAAACCTGTATGTTTGGAATAACGCGCGATATGATTCCTTCTGCAATGTGAATTAAAAAAAATGAAACAAGAATCGGCGAGGCAATCTTTAAGGCAATTGTAAAAACCGCAAACGAATACTTAACTAAAACCTGAATCGCCGGCAGTGTAACGGTAAATTTCGAAATTGGAATTACGTTGAAAGATGCAGTTACTGCCGAGATAACATGATGATGCCCGTTGATCAATAAAAAAATCATCATCGAAACGTAATAAATTACCTCTCCTATAACGTTATTGTTTATTTCTTGCAAAGGGTTCAAGACCTCGGCGAACATCAAACCCATATCGTAGCCAATCAATGTGCCTGCAAAAGAAATTCCATAAAAAATAAAATTGAGCATGTAGCCCATAATTAAGCCGGTTATAATTTCCCGCGCAGCATTGATGATTATAGAGACAAGATTTATTTCAAGAACAATTTTGCTTTTATCAATCGTTAAAAAAGTTATATAAGCAAGAACAAAGGCGAGAAAAATTTTTGCAAGAAGGGGGAATGCATTATTCCCGAGCACGGGCGCCGCTATTATCATCGAAATAATGCGTAAGAAAATGAATAATACTATAACAAAATCGCCTATTAAAATTTCTGTCATCGCAGTACATAATTAAACATTGTAAACATTTTTATGGTTAGCGCAACCATCTTATCAACCATCCACGGAAGTAAAAAGATAATTACCAATGCTGTTACAATCAATTTCGGAACAAATGTTAAAGTCGTCTCTTGAATTGAAGTCGCTGCCTGAAATACCGAAATAAAAATTCCAACAATTAGAGAAGCGCCGAGTATCGGCAGCAGAACAATAAAAGTTGTCCAAAAAACATCTTTCAAAATTTCTATAACAAGTTCTTCTGTCATTTATGAAAAACTCCTAACTAAAGATCCAATAATTAAATTCCATCCGTCAACAAGAACAAACAGCAAAATTTTAAAAGGGAGCGAAATCATTATCGGCGGCATCATCACCATACCCATAGACATCAAAATACTCGAGACGATCATATCTACCATTATGAATGGAATGAAAAGAAAAAAACCCATAATAAATCCAGCGCGCAGCTCGCTTAAAACAAACGATGGAATCAAAATGTATGTTGAAACGTCATTTCTGTTTGCCGGTCTTGGCTGGTTAGAAAGCCCGATGAACAATTCGAGATCCTCATCACGTGTTTGCTTGAACATAAATTGACGTATCGGTTCGATTCCTTTTTCGTATGCTTCTTCTACTTTTATTTTGTTATCCATCAAAGGTTTGAGTGCATCGTTATTAACTTTTGTCCAGGTCGGCGTCATTATAAAAAAAGTTATGAAGAGCGCCACTCCGGCAAGAAGCTGTGATGGCGGCATTTGCTGTGTTCCTAATGCACTCTTCAAAAAATGAAATACAATTATGATTCTCAAATATGAAGTTGTCATTATAACAATAGAAGGTGCAAGAGAGAGAACAGTCATCAGCAAAAGAATTTGTAGAGTAACGGAAACATCGCTGCCGTTTTGTGCTGCACCGATATCCAAATTTATTTTTGGGAAAGGAATTGTGGTTGACTTTTGCTGCGCAAAAGAATCCGTAACTAAGAAGAGAAGAACCAAAGAAAAAATTATTAAAAAAAATTTCTTGCTCATCGAATACCCAGATTCTGCTTAAAGATATCAACAAAGTTTTGTTTGTATTCTTTGGCGGTTGTTTTCTCCTCTTTAAACAAATTGTAATCCAATTCTTTCAGAAGCGTGATATTGTTTTCGCTGATTCCGAGAACCAACAGTTTATCATGCACGCGGACAAGTGATAGATATTTTTTAGGAAGAATCAATTGGTTGTAAACAACATCAACGTTCATCGAGCGGAGTTTCTTTCCGTTAAGCGAGAAAGAATATTTTCTCACTAAAATCAAAACTCCGAAGAGGAGTGCAAGAATTAACAGCAGCGGAATGAACGATTTTACAATATCGAAGAATGACATTAATAAATATCCTTTATTCTATTTGCAGGGTCTACAAGACTAGTAATTCTTATTCCGAAATGTTTATCAATTACTACAACTTCGCCTTCTGCAATTTTTTTATTGTTGACAAAAACATCAACTGGTTCGCTGGCAAGTTTATCGAGTTCAATTACATATCCTCTTTCAAGTTCGAGAATATCTTTTATCTGCATTTGAGTTCTGCCGAGTTCGATGTAGATATTCATCGGCAGGTCTTTGAGGAAATGTAATTTATCGTTAGCTACGCCGTTAGTTCGTGTAGAATCGTCAAACTCTTCGAACTGAGCAAGCGAACTGCTCACCGCGGCTTCTGCCGGTATGTTTTGTTCGCCGGCTGGTTTTTCAAATTCATTTGAATTGTTATCCATAAAAATCCTCAGAAAGATTTTGGTTCATCTATTACTTTTCGGGTTATTTTAATTGCTTTATGATTGTTTAATACGCCTATCCTTCCGCAAAACAAAATCTGATTTCCGGTTCTAACTTTTTGATCATCACTTATTTTTGTTTCGAGCCGAACGATATCTCCAACCTGCATTTCGAGTAATTCTTTTATCGAAAGTTTTGTCGTTCCCAATTCTATCCGCAGAGGCAAAAGTGTCTTTGATAAGTGATGCGCTAAAACTTCTTTTGCTGAAACGCCGTAATATTTTGTAGCTCTTACAGACGAAAGTTTTTGTGTTGACAATTTTGCCAGTATGTTATCGAATGCAAAAGTTGCAAAGCAGATGTTCATTAAGAATGACTGTTCGCCGATCAAAATTTCAAACGAGATCAACAAAACAGATTCGCTCTGAGAGGTTATCTGTGCAAAATCTATATCCGGTTCAAAACGCTCGATTGTAAATTCAAATTTGTCAACTGTCTGCCATGCTTTACGTAGGTCCTGCATAACTCTATCAACAACAACACGCAGAACTCTCTGTTCAATCGGTGTAATTACTTTAGTTTGTTTTGTCCCAAGCCCGTTTCCGCCAAGAAGTTTATCTACAAGCGAAAGGGCTAAATCATTATTGAGTTCTAAAATTCCCTTTACGTCTGTGTCTCTTATATCGAATGTGAAAAGACACGCCGGGTTAGCAACCGATAAAACGTATTCTGAATAATAAATTTGGTCAACCGAAGTAACATTGATGTTTACAACAGTTTGAAGTTTTGTAACCAAGAACGAACTGAAACTTTCGGCAAAGTTTTCAAAAATGTTGCGTAGAATTCTAAGTTGATTTTTAGAAATTCTATTGGGCAGCCGGAAATCGAAAAGCACCGCCTCTTTTTCATGACTTGGCTCAACTTTGGTTTCCGAACCGCTCTTAATGTTATTAAGAAGTTGATCAATCTCTTGCTGTGATAATATCTCGGGCATAACTATTGTAAAATGTATTTGCTGAAATAAATTGTGTTGATCTTAACATTTGGCATCAACTGGCTAATACGTTTCATAATTTCTGTTCTCAGTGTGTCGCGGTAACTATTGCTGCTAAGCTGTGTCATCTCTTTAGAACTCATTACAGAAATAACTGCGTCTTTAAGAAGAACATCTTTCGATTTCAGCTCTTGATGATCCAGCTCTGTAGAAACATCAAAACCCAAAGATGATAACAGCAGTCTTTTACCATCGGTTTTTGCCGGATTGATAATCAAATCCTCAACCATATAAACAAACTTTCCGAGTTCTTTCGGTTTCGGCTGATTTACCGCCGCCTCATTTTTAGTTTCAGCAGGAATATGTGCAGCAGAAGAATGATTCGTCTGAATCTTATTCAACAAGACATTTGCAGTTATGAAATAAACAGCAACAAGTTGAATAATGAAAAGAGGGATTCCGAACAACAACACTTTTGGATTGAACCCTTTTTTTTCACCTTCAGTCGGCGTTGCGTTTTCTACCTTTACAGTTGGTTTTTCTTCTTTTACTGGTTCCATAGTGCAGTATATTTTTCAATTGTTGTGCCACCAAGAATTAATAAAAACAATCCGATTCCATCGGTGTGGAAATAGTTTGTATGGCTAATATTCGTCAGTTGGACATATATATTTTATAAAAGGGAAAACTTAAACTGACTTAACTGTCAGGCAATCCACGTGCAGGTTTTTGCATCTCTAAATTTCCTTCCAATTTAATTTTTACTAAATTCATACTGAAAATTCATCTTCAGTTTCGAGTTCAAACTGCGTTGTACTTTTTGTGTTGTGGTTCTAAAAAAATAGATACTTCAAAATAAATAAAGGTGACCAATGCAAACCAACAATATCAATCATCGTAATCTTTATCGTCTTCCGTGGACATTGCCCGATAATGCAATTTCCTGGCTCGAGCCAACCTCGATGTGCAACCTTGCATGCGACGGATGTTACCGCACAAATGAAAAAAACTCTCATAAAACTCTTGATGAAATAAAACACGAGCTAGATCTTTTTCAGCAGAAAAGAAATACCGATTGCATTTCAATTGCTGGCGGCGATCCCCTCCTTCATCCACAAATTGTTGGGATTGTTAAGGAGATAAAATTGCGCGGGCTAAAACCAATCATCAACACAAATGGTTTTGCGCTCGATACTAATTTTCTTAAAGAACTAAAAACAGCCGGCGTGTTTGGATTTACATTTCACATAGATAGCAAACAGGGGCGCGGTGGAAAGTGGAAAGGAAAAAATGAAATTGAATTGAACGAACTGAGATATGAATATGCGCGCATGCTTGCCAATGCCGGCAATATTGCATGCTCATTTAATTCAACCGTCTATGAAGATACACTTCAATATGTTCCTGAGATTATCGAATGGGCACATAAAAATATAAATATTGTTCATACAATGGTTTTTATTGCTTTCAGATACATTGTTCCAAATATGCCGTTCGATTGGTTCGCCGGTGGACAAAAAATTGATTGGCAGAACGTTGCATATCACTCAAATCACGAACGCAGGGTTGATATTCTTTCTACAGATGTACTTGCAAAAATCCGCGAGCGGTTCCCGGATTTTACGCCCGCAGCATATTTGAACGGAACAGAAAAAGTTGATTCATTCAAATGGCTGCTTACCGAAAGGATAGGCACAAATAAAAAAATTTACGGCTACACTGGTTCAAAATTTTTAGAACTCGTAATGGCAGCTCATCATTTATTTAAAGGCACTTATCTTTCTTATGCGTCTCCAAAAACATCAAGGATGGGAAGAGCAACGCTGCTTTTACTATGGCCGATTGATAAAGGAGTGCGCAACGCCGCAAAAGAAATGTTGAAAAATCCTTTCCGGTTATTTAAGCGGGCTCATCTTCAATCTATTATGTTTATTCAACCGGTAGATTTTTTAACAGACGGAAGACAAAGTATGTGCGATGGCTGCCCGGATATTACTGTTTGGAACGGTGATCTTGTTTGGTCATGCAGATTGGAAGAAGTGAAAAGCTTCGGGTCGTTTTTAAGAACTGTTCCCAAAAAATAAATAAAAGCCTGTCTCCAGTAAAAAACACGTGGCAGGTTTGCAGAAGGATGGTTCTCATTATTAAAAATTTTGCCGGGGTATTTAATCTCCGACCTTTTTTTATATTTATAACTATGTAGCAATCAACA
>JBFLWC010000431.1:0-2645 GCA_040758415.1 Bacteroidota bacterium
TTTCGAGCTGATAAATAAATTTAAGAATGGTGATGAGGAATCTTTCAGAATTATTGTTGACAAGTACCAAAAATATATCCTGAACATCTGTTTCAGATTTACACGCAATAAAGAAACGACCGAAGATCTCGCACAAGAAGTGTTCATCGAGGTTTATCGCTCCATAAATAATTTTAGGGGCACTTCAAAATTTTCTACGTGGATATACCGGATTGCTGTTACAAAATCTTTGGATTATTTAAAGAGTCAAAAAAGGAAGAAGCGCTTTGTGGTAATAAAAAGTTTGTTCGTAGAAAATGATATTGAAAAGGAAACCGGGTCGCTGCCCGATTTGGAGAGTAATCCGCAGAAGAAAATTGAGGAAGAAGACCGGATGAAAATATTATTGATTGCGTTGGAGTCGCTTCCGGAAAAACAAAGGATTGCTTTTACGCTTAACAAATACGAAGAGATGAGTTATCAGGAAATTGCAGATATTCTCGGCACAACAATTTCATCAGTAGAATCGCTTATTCATCGTGCAAAAATTAATCTTAGAAAAAAGCTTTACAATTATTACATGAAACATCTTTAAGAGGGTATCATGAAAAAAAGTGAAAAACAAATATTGGATGAAGTCGAAAAAACACTCGGCTCGATGAGCAACATACCCATTCTAAATGAGAATCCTTTTTTTTACACGAGATTAAAAACTGCAATTGAAAACGAAAGATTTCGCCGGGACGAAACGGATTCCAAAAGTATTTTGTTGAAGCCGGCTCTGCTGATACTTATTGCTATCATCAATATTATTACAGCAGTTTATTATTTCGGAACCAGCAGCTCATCAAACAATGCAGATGAAATATTAATCAATTCGCTCAAGCAAGAATATTCAGCGTCTCAAAACATAAATTATCTTTTATAAACGGATAATAAAATGGAACGGATAAATCAAAACAGATTTGCAAAATGGATAATAATTGTACTGCTTGCAGTAAATATTCTAACTGTATCAATTATCTGGATGCAGAGCATGCAAGATGGAGAACGTATTTCTTCCAAATCATTGCCCCCTCAACGGACTGTTGAACTTATGCAGAAAACAATCGGTCTTACAGATGAACAGGCAGAACAGTTCGCAATAATGCGTGAAGAACATTTTGCAAAAAGGAGAACGATTGAAACACAAATTGCATCATTGAATCGGCAAGTGTTTGAGGAAATGTTTAACGAGAAGAATGACACTGTAAAAATTAACAGTTTGTTATCTCAAGCAGCAGAAAAGTTAGCCAGGATTGAACAATTACAAGTAGAACATTTCACACAGCTTGCCGGTATTTGCAATAAAGAACAAAAAGAAAAATTAAAGACGCTTCTGATAAATACTATCGACCATCCAGTACCAATGGAACGGCACGAAAATTCTCCTCCGCCTTTGCACGAAGGTGAAAGAGCACTGCCACCCGAACAAGAATAAAAAATATTTTTCTGAGCGCAAGTTTTTAGAAATGATATCGTCAAATGAAATGAGAAACTATTTTAAAGGAGATAAAAATGCGTTCGCGAAAACTATCAACTTGTATGTTCATTACTTTTTTATTTGCCGGAATTCTTACAGCACAGACTAATTACAAAATTGTCGATACCGGCCAAAAAAAATATTATAACAACAATACGGAAATTACAGCGCCGACAGTCGGGAAGTCATTTTACGGACAAGATGCAAATTATAACGGCAATCAACCATCCTACACTGATAATGGTGACGGAACAATTACAGATAACGTTACCGGATTGATGTGGACAAAAAGTTACGACATCAATGGCGACGGCGTTAAAGACACAAAAGATAAATTGTATAGCGATGAAGCAAAAATATCAGCGGCATGGCGTAGAACTGGGGGATACACCGACTGGCGTTTGCCGACAATCAAAGAACTCTACTCGCTGATTTTATTCAGCGGAGCCGAAATAAGTCCTAATGCAACATCAACTAACGGTGTAGTTCCGTTTATCAATACTACTTACTTTGATATTGGTTATGGCGAATTGAGTGCAGGCGAAAGACTCATTGATGCTCAAGTTGCAACATCAACTATATATGGAAGCACAACAATGGGCGGTAACAGAACAATGTTCGGCGTGAACTTTGTTGATGGGCGTATTAAAGGATACCCGGCAGATACTTCCATCGGAAAAAAGTATTACGTGTTGTATGTCCGCAGCAATGCGGAGTATGGTGTAAATAAATTTGTTGATAATGGTGACGGAACAATTACAGATAATGCAACCGGTTTAATGTGGATGAAAGATGATAGCGGTACTGCTATGTCCTGGGAAAACACGTTAAATTATGCCGAGGGATTTGAGTATGCCGGTTATTCGGATTGGAGACTGCCCAATGCCAAGGAATTACAAGGCATTGTTGATTATACACGCTCACCGGATATAACTAATTCTGCAGCCATCGATCCCATCTTCAATTGTACTCAAATTACAAATGAAGCTGGCAAAATTGATTATCCATTTTATTGGAGCGGTACTACATTTTCCAGCCAAACAACTACAGATGGTAGAGCGGCTGTTTACATCAGCTTTGGAAGGGCTATGGGTTATATGCCGCAATATGGCGGCTGGATAGATGTTCACGGAGCCGGTGCTCA
>JBFLWC010000432.1:0-13333 GCA_040758415.1 Bacteroidota bacterium
GTACAATTTCATCCCGAAGTTGCCCACACAAAATTTGGCAAGAAAATTTTAGATAATTTTTTGTTTGATATATGCGGCTGCAAAGCCGATTGGACTTCGCAAAATTTTATCAACACAGCAACTGAAGAGATAAAACAAAAGGTTGGTAATAAGAAAGTGATTTGTGCTTTAAGCGGCGGTGTTGATTCATCTGTAGCAGCTGTATTGATTCACAAAGCGATAGGAGAACAGCTTGTTTGTATTCATGTTGATCATGGAATGATGCGGAAAGACGAAAGCGCAGCCATCGCTAAAATGTTTAATGAAAATTATAAAATGCATATTGATTACATTGACGCATCTGAATTATTTCTTTCACGGCTTGCAGGTGTAACCGATCCTGAGAAAAAAAGAAAAATTATCGGTAACGCCTTCATCGAAGTATTTGAGCAGGAAGCAAAAAAGTTTTCTGGTGCAGAGTTTCTTGTTCAAGGCACGCTTTATCCGGATGTGATTGAGTCTGTTTCGGTAAAGGGCGAATCGGTTACTATTAAAACGCATCACAATGTAGGCGGGCTTCCGGAACGAATGAATCTAAAACTTATTGAACCGTTCCGCGAACTTTTCAAGGATGAAGTTCGCGCAATCGGATGTGAACTTGGTTTACCGGAAATTTTTATTCGTCGCCATCCTTTCCCTGGTCCTGGTCTTGCCGTAAGAGTTTTGGGAGAAATAACAAAAGAAAGATTAGATATACTCCGCGAGGCGGATGACATTTTTATAAACGAACTTCTTCGTGCAAATATTTACGATAAAATCTGGCAGGCATTTTCTGTTTTGTTGCCGGTTCAAACTGTTGGAGTGATGGGGGATACGCGCACGTATGAGAATGTGATTGCTCTGCGCGCGGTTACATCAACAGACGCGATGACTGCCGATTGGTTTAGATTCGATTATGATTTTCTTGAGGTTGTATCGAATAAAATTATCCGTTCGGTACGCGGTGTCAATCGTGTTGTTTATGATATAAGTTCAAAACCGCCGGCAACGATTGAGTGGGAATAAATTACCTGCTGTTAATGAACCATCCGCCGGCTGGCGAACGGATAGAGTTTACGATTTATGATTTATGATTTTTGATTTATGATTTTGGATTTTAGTCTGCAAACCAATGGGTGGTTTTTGAATTTTGAAATGGAATAGTTATGAAAGTAAAAGAACTACCACTCGGTGATCGCCCGCGCGAAAAATTAATACTTCGCGGTGCACAAAGTTTAACAGATACTGAACTCATTGCAATTCTTCTGCGCACCGGGACAAAAGGAAAAAGTGTAATTCAAATTGCTCAAGAATTGATTCAAAAATCCGGAGGTCTGAATAATCTTTCCGCACAAACTTCGGAAGCAATTCAAAAGCAGCTTGGCATAGGAAAAGATAAAGCCGCAACACTCATTGCTGCATTTGAAATTAGCCGCCGGGCAGATTCTCAAAAGAAATTATTCTCTCTAAAAAAAATCGTTTCTCCTAAAGATATTGCAGAAATTTTTATCCCATTACTTCGCGATAAAGTGAAAGAGGAATTCTATGTAATCTGTTTAAATTCAGCTAATAAAATTGCCAGGGTGGAATTAATTTCTATTGGTATTCTGAATTCTAATGTTGTTCATCCACGAGAAATTTTCAAGGTTGCAGTCGAAAACAATTCGGCGAATATTATTCTTTTACACAATCATCCAAGCGGAAATCCTGAACCGAGTAATGAAGACATTTCTCTTACAAGAAAAATGGTTGAAGCAGGAAAGCTAATGGATATTCAAGTTTTTGATCACATAATTATTGCCGGCGGTAAATTTACTAGTCTTGTTGAAAAAAGAATTATATGAACAACTGCAATTCATCCTCGCTGCTAGCTGCGAGGCATTCTTGCTAACGAAACAATAAAAATTACATTGAATTAAAAACAGTCGCTTTATTTAGAAAAGAAAATCATTATATTTTAGCACAAAAATAAACTCAATAAAATAAAGGAGTAAGCAAATGGTAAGAATGAAGAGAATAATCAACTCTGCATTAGCCGTTGCGCTTGTTGCAGGCGTTATTGGATTTACAGGCTGCAGTGGTGTATCGGAGGAGCAGATGGCGGAACTTGATGCACTTCGCTCTGAAGTTAAAGCGCTTGAAAAAGAAACTGGTGCGCTGAAGACAGAAAAAGCAGCAATCGAAAGAGAAATTGCTGAAAAGAATGCGAAGCTCGATCAATGCGCTAAAGAGAAAGCTGAAGCAAAAAAGAATCTCGAAAAGATCGGGATGTAATTCACAAGTTTATAACTGAGGAGGTTTTAAATGAAACTACACAAATTATTTATTGCAGGATTTTTTTTCATGCTTCTCTCGGTCAACCTCTTTGCGCAAGAAAAAGAAATGACTAAAGAAGAGTGGCAGAATGAAATAAATCGTTTGACTGAACAACGAATTTCCCTCACATCGGAATTAAATTCTTTGAAGACCGAAGTAGCCAATCTAAAAAAAGTTAGAGATGGTATGAAAACGTATGATGACTGCGTAAACGAACTCTATGCAATGCTTGGCGCCACTAAAACCGATGTTGATAATTTCAGAAAACAATTGAGCGACTTGACGTCAAAGATTGATGCCCAGACTGCTCCAAAAGCAGACCGCCAGGCAGAACTTGATGCAATGAAGAAAAATAAAATCAGTGCGCTTCAGGAATTTTTTGATAAAGTGCATAATCAGCTTCAAAGAAAACTTGATGGATGGGTTGAAGCCCCTAAAGAAATTAATTATACAGTTGTAAGAGGCGATCATCTTTGGGGAATTGCAAAGAAAAAAGAACATTATGCTAATCCTTTTGCATGGCCTGTTATTTATAAATCTAACAGAGATCAAATTAAGAATCCGGATTTGATTTTCCCGAAACAAATTTTCAAGATTCCAAATTTGACAGAAGAAGAAAAATCGAAGTATGATAAGATCAGAAGAAATTATAAACCGGCACCTCCAACTCAAACACAAACCCCAGCGCCGGCACAAAAGCCAGTCAAATAAAGTTTATTTGCCGTTTAAATTGAGAAATAATTTTGTAAAGAGCCCTTTTCATTTTTTTGAAGAGGGCTTTTGTTTTTAAATGGAGGCAATACGCAAATCGAAAAAAATTTGAAACTGGAAAGTGTTGACCTTCTTTCTTTCCTCGGGGTAAACGATGGGAACATCAGACCGATTGAAGAGAGATTTACTGCAAACGTTATAGTGCGCGGTGATAATGTTTATCTTCAAGGCGTTGCCGAAGAAGTCGAAGCCGTTGAAAAAATTATTAAGGAAATGATCTTTGTCCTTAATACAACCGGGAAATTGCAAGCGAACGATGTTTATACGATTATAGATCTTACGCTTCAAGGGAAAGAAATTATCAGCAATAAAGAGTTTGATAACATCATTCTTTATTCAAAAAAGGATCTCATAAAAGCAAAGACGCCGAACCAAATCGAATATATAAAAATTGTGAAAGAGAATGATATTTGTTTTGCAATAGGTCCGGCTGGAACAGGCAAAACTTATCTTGCCGTTGCTTTTGCTGTTGCAGCATTAAAAAAAGGAATTGTGAAAAGAATTATCTTAGCCCGTCCGGCTGTAGAAGCCGGAGAAAATCTTGGATTTCTTCCGGGAGATTTCCGCGAGAAAATTGACCCGTATCTTCGTCCTCTTTACGATGCACTTGAAGAGATGATTCCTGCAGAGCAGTTAAAAAATTATATTGAAAAAGGGATAATTGAAATTGTTCCGCTTGCTTATATGCGCGGCAGAACATTGAACAACGCTTATGTTATTTTGGATGAAGCGCAAAACGCTAGCGGTATGCAGATGAAAATGTTTTTAACACGTCTCGGCCCGAATTCAAAAGCAATTGTTACCGGAGATATTACACAAATAGATTTACCAACTTACTCGCAAAGCGGATTAGTTCAGGTGAAAGAAATTTTGAAAGGAGTTGACGGTGTTGGTTTCGTTTACTTTGATAAAGGAGACGTTTTGAGACACAAGTTAGTCAAAGATATTATCAACGCTTATGAAAAACATTACAGCAATAACGGGAAGAATTAGCTATTAGCATTTAGCTTTTTGCTTTCTCTTTCCGAGTAATTACATGGGAATAAGATGTCTTTCGAACGAAATTCTATTGCTAAAAGCTAAGAGCTAAATGCTATCTTTGCTTTCTTCCCAATACTTATCCATCTCTTCCAAATTAGATTCTGTTAAACTTTTGCCGCTCTCTTTGATTTTTTTTTCGACATAATTAAACCGAGCAATAAATTTTTCATTTGTTAATCGTAGCGCATCCTCCGGATTTACACCAAGGAATCGGGCATAGTTTGTAAGTGCAAAGAAAACATCTCCCATTTCTTTTTCAAACTCATTTAGATTACCCGATTTTTCCATTGCATGCATCTCTTCAATTTCTTCTATTACTTTTTTCCACACATCTTCTTTCTTTTCCCAATCGAAACCTACTTTAGAAGCTTTCTCCTGTAAACGAAAAGCGCGCGCTAAACCGGGGAGATTTTTCGGAACGCCTTCGAGTACAGAATCTCTTCCTTCTGAAAGTTTTATCTCTTCCCAGTTTTTAAGAACTTCATTCGTACTATTTACTTTTTGCCGGCCAAAAACGTGAGGGTGGCGTCGAATAAGTTTTTCTGTAATTGAATCAATAACATCGTCAATCGAAAAGTTTTTATTCTCTTCTGCAATTGCAGAATGAAAAATTATGTGGAGTAGTAAATCGCCCAGCTCGTTTTTTAATTCTTCGTTATTTCTTAAATCAATTGCTTCTAGTACCTCATAAGTTTCTTCAAGTGTTGCTGCTTTGATTGAATCGTGAGTTTGTTCTTTATCCCACGGGCATTCCTGTCTTAGTTGTTTCATTATCTTCCATAGTTTTTCGAATTTGTTCCCGGTCATTTATCCCTCGCTATTTTTTATTTACAAAGATACTCAGCAAGGAATGATTCAAGAAATTCTACTGATGATTTTGTGAAGATTTTTTCAATATATTTAAGCAGAAAATTTTGTGAGGTGATAATGATTGAACAGAAGATCAAAGAAATTATTGGTCACGATTTGCCGGTTGCACCAAAACCTCTTGCCGCTTATCTCCCGGCACAACAAAGCGGAAATCTAATTTTTACATCCGGGCAGCTTCCTTTCGTAAATGGAAAATTAATTGCTGAGGGGAAACTTGGTTATGAAGTTACAGAAGAAAAAGGAATTGAATGTGCAAGAATTTCCGCAATCAATTGTTTAAGCGCTGTAAAATCTTTGATTGGTGATTTGGATAAGGTTGAACAGATAGTAAAGTTAGTTGTGTTTGTTAATTCGGCGGCGGGGTTTACAGCACAGCCAAAAGTTGCAAACGGCGCATCGGAATTTCTAATGAAAATTTTTAATGAACATGGCAAACATGCACGCAGTGCAGTAGGCGTTAACGAATTGCCGCTCAACGCTCCGGTTGAGGTCGAGATGATTGTTAGGGTGAATACATAATAAAATTAGCTCTTAGCTGTTAGCCTTTAGCTATTAGCTCTCATCTCTCAGTTGTTAGTTAGCTGTTAGTGTTTTTTCAACTGTATAAAATCCGAAGCACGATCCGCCTGAGGCGGATCAAAGCTCGGAAGACGATTTACGAAGTTTACACGTTCCAAAAAATTTCTCTTGCAACTGATTTTTCTTTGTAATAAAATTGAATTGCAAATTGAAGAAAAAGAAACAATTTTTATTTTGGGAGTGTTAAAGAACCAAAATCACGGATAATCAAAATGAAAAAGCTAATAATAATCATATATGTTTTAGTTGTGTCGGTTTCCAGTGCGCAATTCCGGGATGAACTAGACAAAAAACCTGATATCAGAAGCGGAATTGTCAAAAATAATTCCTTCGGGTCAATACTTGGTTTTATTAATCCGGATAATTTCAGCATGCGTCATTCATTTAATCTTTCTTACTCAACATTTGGCGGTTCCGGATTAGCGCTTGGTGTTTATACAAACAGCATGGCATATAAATTCAGCGATAAATTAGATTTGCAGACTGATATCAGCATTGTTAACTCACCTTATAATTCGTTAGGGCGGGATTTCGGAAAACAAATCAATGGAGTTTATCTAAGTCGTGTGCAGATGAATTACAAACCTGCCGATAACATGAACATAATTATTCAATACAGAAATATTCCTGGCGGATATTACCCGTCTTATTTTTACGGCGGTTACTTCCCATTTTACCGCAGCAATTTTTTCGGTAGTTCGTTGTTTGAGAAATAGAGATACTATTTTGTTAAATTGCGCGCGGGTTAAAAAGAAATTTGAGTAACAACACGCACTTGGAAAACTTCAACACGAAGAAAAAAAAATCATCAAATCCCGCAGGCATAAAATCATCTACATTAAATCTGCTTCTTAACGTTTTTATTTTTCTGTTAACCGCAGTAATCTTTTACATGCTCTATTCGATTTACATCAAACTAACTAATAACCCGGAAGCAATTGAAGAGCAAACGAACGAACAAACCGCTTCGGATATAATACAGGTAGAGGTGTTGAATGGATGCGGAGTAGGCGGTGTTGGTGATCGCTTTACGGATTTTCTTCGCAGCAATAATTTTGATGTTGTAAATATTGGCAACTATATTTCATTTGATGTTGATGAGAGCTTGGTGATAGACAGAACAGGCAATATGGCAAACGCTTATAAAGCTGCCAAAATACTCGGCATCAAAAATGAAAATGTGATTCAACAATTGAATAAAGATTACTTTTTGGATGTTTCCATAGTAATCGGAAGAGACTATTTTAATCTAGCTCCATTTAAGTGAGAGGTTGGAATTGGACCCACTAAAATTTTCAAAAATGATTGCAGAGATCATCAAAACGAAAAAAGGTTTTGACATCAATATACTCGACCTTCGAAAACTTTCCGGTATTGCTGATTTTTTTGTTGTTTGTTCTGCTGATGCAGATAGACAGGTAAAGGCAATTGCAGACGAGGTAGACGAAAAACTTCATAATAAAGGAATTAGATGTTTTCATAAAGAAGGTTATGAGACTATGAATTGGATTATTCTTGATTACTTCGATGTTATTGTGCATGTCTTTAGAGCAGAAGCGAGGAACTACTACAATCTCGAAAAACTGTGGGGCGATGCGCCTGTTATCAAAATAAAAAATGATTAACGGAGAACCAGTTGAAAAATTATTTGATACAACTTTTTCAAAATACAGAAGCAAAACTTCCTTATCTAAAAGAAGTTGATTTAATTTTTACCGTTCCTAACCAGCAGAACCACGGCGATTATGCAACAAACGCTGCAATGATACTTGCTAAAAAATTAAAAAAGAATCCGCAAGTAGTAGCCAAAGAAATTATCTCCAATCTAAAGTTTGATAAAAATGTTATTGAGAAAGTTGAGATAGCCGGGCCAGGATTTATTAATTTTTATTTTACACCGGCGTATAACACTAAGATAGTCGAAGACATTATTCTTCAGAAAGAAAATTTTGGAAGATCGCAAAAATTTTCCGGCAGGAAAGCGATGGTTGAATTCGTCTCTGCTAATCCAACAGGACCTTTAACAGTAGGACACGGACGCAACGCAGTTGTTGGCGATACAGTCGCCAATATGCTTGAGTGGGTTGGTTATCATGTTGATCGGGAATATTACTTCAACAACGCCGGACGGCAAATGCGTGTGCTTGGCGATTCTGTTCGGTTACGTTACTTAGAATTGCTCGGGCAGCAATCCATTGTAGACAGACAATTTCCTGAAGATTATTATCAGGGAGAATACATTAAAGAGATAGCCGCAAAACTGAAAGAAGATTTTGACGATAAACTTATTAATGAAGACGCTGAAGGGATTTTCAAGCAGACTGCTGAGAAGGAAATTTTTGCGGATATTATCAAAACTTTAGAGCGGTTAAAGATTCGTATGAAGAATTTTTACAACGAGCAAGTTTTGTATGAAGAGGGGAAAATTAACTCACTCCTTGATGAGTTTAAGAAAAAAAAATTATCGTATGAAAAAGAAGGCGCTCTTTGGCTGAAACTAGCCGAGCTGGGCAGCGAGCAGGATAAAGTAATTGTGAAATCGAGTGGCGAGCCGACATATAGATTGCCTGACATTGCTTATCATATAACTAAGTATGAGCGCGGTTACGATTTGATGATTGATCTGTTTGGCTCGGACCACAATGCAACTTATCCAGATGTGCTTGCTGGTTTGCGCTCGCTCGGTTATGATACAAGCAAAGTAAAAGTTTTAATCCATCAGTTTGTTACTATAATGGAAAAGGGGGAAGTAGTAAAAATGTCAACACGTAAAGCTAATTACATCACACTTGATGAGTTGATAGATGAAGTTGGGAGCGATGTTGTTCGCTATTTTTTTAATATGAGAAGTATATCAAGCCATTTGAATTTTGATATTGATCTTGCAAAAAAACAGTCGGAAGAAAATCCTGTTTTCTATCTGCAGTATGCACACGCAAGAATTTCTTCTATTCTTCGTATGACTGATAACGAAGGGTTGGGATTATCTTTGAAGAATTTGAATTTGCTGACAACCAAAGAAGAACAAAGCTTGCTGAAAAAACTTTTTGAATTTCCTGATAATATTCTTTACAGCGCAGAAAATTTTGAAACCCATCGAATCACAACATACCTCGAAGAATTGGCAGCGCACTTCCACAAATTTTATACAGAGTGCAGAATAATTGGGAGTGAAAAAAAACTTGCTGAAGCGCGCATTGCACTTTGCATCGCAACTCAAACTGTAATTAAAAACGGATTGTCAATTCTTGGTGTCGGTGCGCCAGAGAGGATGTAAACTTTAAAGTGTGGGGCAATTCTCCTTCCGAAGGAATGGCTATGCCAGAATCGCCTAAAGAATCGCTGAAAAACGGTCGAAACGGAGTTTCGACCTATAAATTTAGTCTGCAATTGCTAATGAAGCAGCATAAACATTAGCTGCACCGCACTCTAAAATTATTCTGCCGCATTCAGAAATTGTTGCACCTGTAGTTATAACGTCATCTAGAAGTAAAATGTGTTTTCCAATAAATTCATTTTTTGCTTTCAAACTGAATGCGTCTCTAACATTTTCTTTACGTTCGGCTAAAGTCAGGTTGGTTTGAGTTTCGGTGAATCTTTTTCTTTTGAGCAAGTTGCTCATAACGGGAATTCTTAAAACGGACTTAATCCCTTTAGCGATGAAATCAGATTGATTGTATCCGCGTTCGGCACGCTTCAAATGATGAAGAGGAACAGGAACGATAAAATCTATCGCCCACTCTTCAATTTGTATTTTCATATCGCTTGCCAAAATTTTGCCAAGGAATGTTCCAATACTAAACTTCCCGTTGTACTTTAATTCGTGGATAATATTCTGAAGTTCTTTGTCTTTTTCAAAAACAAAAACAGAAATGAATGCGCTTATAATTTTTTCATTACGAAATTTTCTTTCAAACTCGCGGCATAGTCTTTCTTCATCTGCTCGTTTGATTTTTAAAAGGCAGGAATTGCATATCACTTCTTCGCTTATGTCGAGTTTTATTTTACATGAAGGGCAGAGACGGGGGAGAAAAAAATCTAAAAATTGCGTTAGAAATTGCATCTAACACCTCTATCCGGAAATTCCTTTTTCTGCAAGAAACTTCCCGAGTTTTTTATCGTTGATTTCAATGTGATTAAAAAACCATCTTTTAATTCCTTTCAACTGTTCCAGACCAACGTTTTCATCTCCTTTGCTGAACCGATCTGTTGTTAAAAGGACCTGTCTGTAAAATCTATCGTGTTCGAGTTTATGAGAGATATAACCCGGGAAGCTGTTATCCTTCATCAATCTTTCTTCATCTTCAAAATGTGTTTTTATTATTTCAAGAAATTTGTTTAGATGATTTAAAATAGATTTTTTATCAGCAGCAATAACTCTATAATAAATCGAATTTATAATTTCAGCCATACATTTATGCTGATCGTCAATCGAGGACTGATTAACTTTATCTTCCTCTGTGAAGTCAATGAAATTCATTTTTTCTTCTCTAATTATTTCAGCAGCTAAACCATCCCGTTTATTTTCCTTATTAACCACTCACCTGTAAAGAGCAGTGCTATAATTAATAATGTCCACTCGCTTGACCATAATTGATATTCGGTTTTTGTGATTTTTTCTTTTGCAGAATTTTTATTTAATGCCCGAAGTTTCTCTTTCAACCCGTCATAATTTTCGATTGAATAATATTTGCCGTTAGCACTTTCAGCGAACAGTTTTAGAAAGTCAACCCGCATTTTCGTGTCTAATCTTTCAATCTGAATTTCCCCAACATTGAATCTGCCGGCTCCGCTTTTGACTTTTGTTCCGTTTAATTCGGCAGTGCCTTCAAAATTATAATCGCCATATTCATTTGGAGTAAAAGTAGAAGAATAAATTCCATCTCCAACCGGAGAAAAAACCAAATAGAATTTTTTGTTATTTAAGGAGACCTCCATTGTAATTTTTGCAGTGTCTATTGGAGAAAATGTTTGGTCATATAATTCGGCGGTAAAGATAACTTCTTCATCGGGCGAATAATTTTTTTTTGCAGTTGTAATTCGAAATTGTTTTTGTTGAAGCGAAGCGTTTAGCCACTTTACAATATCATTCATAAAATTGTTGAAGAATTCCGGGTTCTTTTCAGCAGTTTGAAGTTTCCATCTCCAAATATCACCGGCTAGGATTGCGAATGATCTCTGCCTGCCAAGAGTTCTTGAAACAATTAACGGAGTAGTAGTTGGAATGTTTTTGATTTTAGATTTTACTAAGACATTACTTCCCGGTTTGCTTGTAAGCTCTGTAGCGGGTTGTGTTACCGGTGGTAAATTATTCCAGATTTCTTTTTGATTGCCCGCGTTTGCAAAGTATGAAGAGAATGTTTCTCTGATTAATTCGGGCTGAACTTGAATAAATTCGCTTGTTGATTTTGAAAAGGAGAACGGAAGTAATTTTTCAAAATCTTTTAGCCAGTTAGCACTAACGCCGCTGGAAAGTAAAAAGAAAAATGGTTTGTTGTGATCTACAATTACAGATAAAACTTTTCTAATTAAACTCTGTGGAGAATTTGATGAAGGGAAGTCTACCAGGAACAAAATATCTGCACTGTCTAGGACAGAAGCTTTAACATCGTTCCAAAATTTGTTCGGGGAAATCTGAATTAGTTTTTCGACTTGAATATTCTTGTCAGTAGATAATGCTTTGGAAATTGCAGCAACATCGGCAGATGGACTTCCCGCGATCAGACAAACTTTTAACCTGGTATCCAGCACGTTCAGATAAAACACACGGTTATTATTTGCAACCGAAGATTCACCCTCTAATTGTGATACAGCAACGTTTAATTTTTTTTCGCCGCTTTTTACAGGTTTGTAAGTAAAGGAAATCTTGTTGATGCCCGATTCATTCAGCACAACATCTTTTGATTCGATTAATTTATTCTCTTCAAAGAGTGAAATGCGTGTGTTCTTTCTGCCATACCCAAAATTTTTGATGGCTGCTTCTATTGTAGTTTGTTTGCCAGCATAAATAAATTGATTGTATAACGCGTTGTAAATTTGTATATCTTTCTTTTGAGTTGAGTCGCCAATACCAACAGTAAAAATTGGCACTTGAAGTTTTTCGGCTTGATAAGTCGGGTCGTTTCCATCTGTAATAATTCCGTCGCTTAGAATTACGACAGAATTAATTATTTCGGCTTTTTGTTTAATTAGTTCAATTATGCTTGAGAAATTTGTTCTTGCTTCTGTAAACTTTATTTTTTGCAAATGCTCTATATCAATTGAATCAATCTCTTGCCCAAATGAAAAAATTTTTGTTTTAAAATCGTCATTTAATTTGTTGATAAGAGTATGGGTCTGTTCAATTCTTTTTACACTGTCTTTAACTGCAATTGAATTTGAATTGTCAATGAAGAGGAAAGGTTTTGATGCGATAATATTTTTATGGGTGAGTGATAATACAGGTTCGAATATCAGCAATGCTATCAAAATAAAAATAATAGCGCGTAAAACCATCAGAAGTGTTTTTAAGCTGCCCGGGATTTTTGGAATCGAATGTTTATAAACGTAATAGGAGAATGCAGCTAAAAGTAAAACAAATAGAAAAACAAGAACAATACTTCCGGAAATTTCGATACCAAAACTACTAAGATGTGTCATTCAGTGGTTCAAGATTTTTGTTTGAACAAATTCTCCAAATGCCATTCTTTCATTGTATCGTAAGTTTCATAGTCAGTCAAATCGAAATGTATTGGAGTAACCGAAACATAATTGTTTCTAATAGCATATTGATCTGCTTCGAGTGTTGTATCTGCTTGAATTAAATTTCCTGTTAGCCAATAATATTTTTTCCCGTATGGGTCTTTTCTCTCTTCGTAAAGATCATCCCACTTTGATTTACCTTGCTGCGTTAAAAGAACTCCGGCAATTTGTTCTTCGGGTAGATCGGGAACATTCACATTTAATAACGTTCCGGTTTTTAATTTATTTTTTACAACTAATTTCGCAAGTTCTGCAGAAAACCTTGCGGCATATTCATAATGTTTTGCTTCGTGGCTTGTAACCGAGACGGCGATTGCAGGAACATCCATAATTGCTGCTTCGCGCGCTGCCGAGACAGTGCCGGAATAGATAATGTTTATGGCAGTATTTGAGCCATTGTTGATTCCGGAAATAACAATATCAGGCGGTTCTTTCATAATATTTCTGATTCCTATCTTGATGCAGTCGGCAGGCGTTCCATCAATTGCGTAACCGAAGAAATCACCATTTTTGTAATGTTCTGCTATTCTAAGCGGAATTTTCATAGTGATTGCGTGGCCAACTGCGCTTTGTTCTGTGTTTGGTGCAATCACAATTATTTCACCGATCTTCTTTAACTCTTTTGCAAGTGCGTTTATACCTGGGGAATTAATCCCATCATCGTTAGAAATTAGTATCTTCAACTTTTTCCTTTGATTTTAATAAATAGACTTCAGGTGATTTGCTGCAAATATACTCAAATGATAATAAGCATAGAAATTATTTCTTTGAAATGCTGCGGTTATGTACAATTCTATTTTTCAGAAGTCTTTCTTTTTCAATCAGACTGCAAAAGAAATTCGGAAATCTTACCACAAAAAAGTTTAATTTTGTCTGAAAAAACAAAATCATTTATGCGTTTCTTTATAATCGTTCTTCTTGTTCTGCTTCTTTCATTTGAAGTTTTTGCACAGACGGATTCAACATACAACTCTGCAGTTGAAATTTTTGTTATTGA
>JBFLWC010000433.1:0-2872 GCA_040758415.1 Bacteroidota bacterium
GATAACCTCCAACAAAAATTTTTTGCGCACAGCTATTAAAGAAGCAGAGCAAATCTTTCCCGCACAATCAAAGCTCAACAAAGGAGAAGAGCAGTTAAGCAGAATTTACCTTTTGAAATATGACTCGGTTGACGATCCTCTTGAACTATCTAAAAAAATTTCTAAGCAAAGCGGAATTGAATGGGCGGAGCCGAAATATATTCACCGGGTTACATATTCACCGAATGATTCTATCTATGTTTTGAAACAGCAAAAAAATTTGCGGCGAATCTACGCCGATTCAGCATGGACTATCACGAAGGGAGATACATCTGTTCTAATTGCAATTGTTGATACGGGCGTTGATTGGACGCATCCGGATCTTGCTGCCAATATTTTAAAAGATAATTCCGGCGGAGTTATTGGTTATGATTTTGGTGGATTAGACGGAACACCGGATAACGATCCGCGCGAAGACCCTGCGCCCGCCGGAAAAAATGCTTATCACGGAACGCACGTTGCTGGAATTGCTGGTGCAGTTACAGATAATAAAATCGGAATTGCATCAATCGGATTTAACTGCACACTTCTTCCTGTAAAAGCGTCTCGCAGTGATAGGCGCGATGCAAATGGATATCCGTTTATCTATTATGGATTCGAGGGAATTAAATACGCAGCAGATAAAGGCGCAAAAATTATTAACTGCAGCTGGGGCGGATACAGCTACTCGTTATATGAACAAGAGATAATAGATTATGCAACATCAAAAGGAACACTTGTGGTTGCTGCCGCCGGAAACGAAGGAATACTTTCCAATTTTTATCCGGCGGGTTATAAAGGGGTTTTATCGGTTGGCTGGTTGGAGACAGAAAGTGACTTAATTTCTACAAAGGCAAATTACGGAAGAACGGTAGACGTCTTCGCGCCGGGGTCAACTATTATATCAACTTGGCAAAAAAACTTAGGGAGCGACCAACTATATAATTTTAGCGGCGGCTCTTCAATGGCTTCCCCGCTTACTGCGGGGCTGGCAGGATTAGTCGCTTCAAAATTCCCGACTTATACACCGCTTCAAATAGCAGAACAAATTAGAATGACTGCAGATAATATTGATGCCGCAAATGCAGATAGTTTAAAACTTTTTCTCGGAAGAGGTAGAATAAATGCATTCAGAGCAGTAAGTGAAACGAACACAAAATCTGTGCGCGCCGTTGATATTAATTTTATTGACGAGGGAAATAAAAACGGGCGGCTGGAATCCGGAGAAACAGTTTCTATTGAGATTAGTTTTATAAATTTTTTGAATCCGGTTACGAATGTTTCTGTAAAACTTGAAAGCAGCGATAACGCAGTCGTAATAACGAATTCAAGTTTTGATACGGGCGCATTATCTTCCCTTGCTTCAACAAACAATCAATCAAACAAATTTCAATTCAAGATTCTCACCAACGCTCCGTTTAATTATGATCTTTATCTTCTTCTAAAATTTTCCGGGGACGGCTATTCTGATTTCCAGTGGATTTCTACAAGGATCAATCCATCTTACGATACACACAACAATGGTAAAATAACTATGAGTGTTACCAGTAAAGGAACGCTTGCGTTCAACGATTTTCCAACCAACCTTGAAGGAGATGGGTTTAAATTTAACAACGGCGATAACTTAATGTTCGAAGGCGCGCTGATGTATGGAACAGGACCCGACAAATTGATTGACGCGGCGCGCAGCACTCAAAAGCAAAGTACTGATTTTGTAACTGTTCTTCCGGTGAAAGTAAAAAATGTTGGGAACACCCAGGAAGGATACACTGTCTTTTCTGATGCGGGCGCCGGAACCAACGCACTTGGAATAGAAACACGTCTTTCCACTTACTCTTATGCACAAGAACCTAATGATAAATTTGTAATTCTCAATTCATCTTTTTACAACACAACGGCTCAGGACATTAACGGTCTTTACGCCGGATATTATGTTGATTGGGATTTGCCTCAAGACGACCCGACCCAGGACTCTACATATTTTGATCAAACCGAAAACTTTGCTGTGGTATTAGATAAAACAGAAAGGACAAACGCATTTGTTGGTGCGGCACTAATTTCTTCTGACAAATTTGGATACTATCCAATAGATAATAACGCAACAAGCGGGGAAGTGAATATGGTTGACAGCGATGGATTCAGCGATGCGGAGAAATGGTTAACGATTTCCGGCGGGATAAAGAAAAAAACTTTTGGCTTAACCGATGTTTCGTATGTTGTTTCAGGCGGTCCTTTTAATCTACCGGCAAAACAATCAACCAGCATTGCTTTTGCAATCGCCGCCGGCTCAACCATTGATGAATTGAAAAATGCAATCCGGCAAAGCAGAATAAAATACTCAGACATTAGAACATCTATTGAAGATGAGCGGATTAAATTACCGAGCGATTTTATTCTTTATCAGAATTATCCGAATCCATTCAATCCTAGTACGGTTATCAGCTATCAGCTTTCTGCATTCAGTTATGTAACGTTAAAAGTTTATGATGTGCTTGGAAGGGAAGTTGCAACGCTGGTTAACGAAGAAAAACAACCCGGAACTTACGAAGTGAAATTCTCCGTCGAGACGTTGCATGCAGCGTCTCTACCAAGCGGAGTTTACTTTTATAGATTGTCTGTAGAATCCTCTTCGGGACGGTCAGGTTCGTTTTCGCAGACGAAGAAATTATTGTTGCTGAAATAACGAATGTTTGTTTCTTTTTAACACACACAAATTAGGAGGAAATAATGAATAAGAACGTAGGCGGTACAGATAGAGTTGTTCGTGTAATTCTTGCTTTGGTAATTTTTGCCCTTGGTATAATTTATCAAAGTTGGTGGGGATTAGTTGGAATTGTTCCCTTCTTGACTGCAA
>JBFLWC010000434.1:0-3811 GCA_040758415.1 Bacteroidota bacterium
GCCAATCAATATTAAGATTAAACCGGGCATAATTAATTATCTCTTAAGATTGTTAGCCATTGTCATCATGTCTTCAACAGTCTTTACAGTTTTCGAGTTAATTTCATAAGCGCGTTGAGCTGCAATCATAGCAATCATTTCTTCAACAATGTCAACGTTGGAAGATTCCAGAAACCCTTGATTGATTTCTCCAAAGCCGAGACTGCCGGGTATTCCAAGAAAAGGCCGCCCGGATGCCTGGGTTTCTGCGTACAAATTATCGCCCAGAGCTTGCAAGCCGCCTTTATTCACAAAGCGTGCGAGTTCTATGTTGCCAAGCACTGCAGATCCACCCCCGATTTCTTTTGTTTCAACTGCTCCATCTTTACTAACCGAAATACTTAACACGTCTGAATTAAGAGTAAAACCGGGTTCCAGAAAGTAACCGCTTGTTGTAACAATTTTTCCTTCTGCATTTACCTTAAACGAACCGTCGCGTGTGTAAGCTAATGTTCCATCGCTTTTACGTACTTGAAAAAATCCTTCTCCCTGAATTGCAAGATCGAATTGATTGTTTGTTGTTACGATGTCTCCCTGCGTAAATATTTTTTGAGATGATGCAGGTTTAACACCGTTACCAACTTGAATTTTAGTTGTGCTTGCTTCTTGAACTCCCGGCGTTGTAGAAGTCAACGGATTGATGCTTACTTCCTGGTACATTAAATCCTGGAAATCGGCTTTATTCTTTTTAAATCCGGTTGTATTGATGTTTGCTATATTGTTAGATATGACCTCAATAGTAATTTCCTGCGCATACATACCGGAAGCTGCTGTTCGTAATGCACGTGTTGGCATTTTATCCTCCTGTTATCACTTTCCAATTTCGTTTGCCTGCTCAAGAGACCGATCGAGTGCGGCAATAATTTTTTGAGCGGATTCATATTCTTTGTTCAGCTGAATCATCGCTTCCATTTCAATAATCGGATTAGTGTTGGATGTTTCCAAAAAACCTTGAGAGATTGCAAATTCACTTTCGGGCGGAGAAAAATATTCTTCTCCTTCTGTCGAAAAGTTCGAGCCGGCGGTTCGTGTAAGCCGGCTTGAATCATTTACATCCAAGACTAATAGTGTATCAACTATGTTATCACCAATTTTTATTTCGCCGGCTTTTGTAACAAGAATTTTAGAATCTTTGTAGAGAAGTATATTTTCCAAAGAGATTTCACCGTTCTTTCCTAAAACTTTTCTGCCGTTGATATCAACCAAAAATCCTTCGTCAGAAATTCTAAACCGTCCGTCGCGTGTTAATTCGATATTTCCTTCGTCATTCTTCAAAGCAAAAAATCCTTTGCCGGAAATTGCCATATCGAGCGGGTTTGATGTTTGAATTACTTCTCCCTGCTGCTGGCTTGTAAGTTTTCTTATTTGAACCTCACCTGCAGAGTTTACCATTTCAGAAAAAGGGATTTCTCTTTTAAATCCTGTTGCACTTAGGTTAGCAAGATTGTTTGCAATTACTTCTATATTTTTTGTTCTATACTCGAGACTCCGTGCGGCTGTATAAATTCCTTTTATCATATCATCCTCTCTTACATTTTTCCTATTTCAAATAATTTCAAGCGCGCTGCTAAAAGCAATTCCCCTTTTGCAACGTTCATTTCTTTAGCCGTGCGGGAAATTTGTTTTTCGGACGGGTCAAAAATTAATTTATTGCTGCGTAGTTTTTTACGTGCAATCTGAAGTTTAGGATTGTTTTTAGAAACCACCTTTTCGCTTCGCAGCATTTCAATTTTCTTTTTTAATGCTCGTGCTGCTCTTCGTTTGAAATGAAGAATTGTTCTTCTAAAGATCAGTGCAAAAAGAATTATTAGTACCAGAGCGGAAAAAATTTTTATTTGTAACGGCTGGTTTGCAAAGAACCAGACCAGCTTGTTTTCATACGAAACCGTTTCTCTTATTGTCTGAACATTCACTCTTTTTTCTATAAAATTATTAGAAGCTGCCGGAATTTGTTCGGATTGTTTTGCTTTTGCTTTGTTGATTTGCTCTTGAACCAGATCGCTTACAAGAATGCTATCGCGTGATAAAACTGCTAACGAAGAATCAACAATGGTTGTCTGCGCTGTTAACAAAGATGTAAAAATCAAAATGAAAAAAGTTACTCTTTTCATATCATCAACTTCCTTTTTAACGGAAAGACCAAATGAATGATTGTGCCTTTGAGCGGCAGCGAATTGAATTCTGCTGCGCCTTCATTTTTCTTCATCAACTCGTTGATAAGTTTTATTGTAACATTAGAACTAAATTCTTTCTGGTTTGCCAGCGCGGCAAGATGTTCGGTTGTGAAAACTGAAAGTACAATTTTTTCTTTCAGGTATTTTGTTTGAATTACAATCGCGCCGCCCTTCCTCGAATCGTTTTTGATTATTGAAAAGATACTTGCCAGAATTTGCTTAACTTCTTTCGGATCACATAGAACGGGCGGAATGTTTTCTTCCAAATCTAACTCGCATTCCAAACCAAGATTGTTTAGCGTGGTGTTGATAACACTTTTATATTCTTTTACAATTTTATTTAATTCACACGGCTGGCTTTTTTGCTCTTGCGGTTTGTTTAGTCCGGAAAATCTTGTAAGCCGGTTCGTCAGTTCGGTAAGTTTTTTTATCTGACTTTTTATTTTATCAGTTATCTCGCGTTCAACATTTTTGTATTCATTCTCAATTACATCAACATAGCTGAGGATTACCTGCAGCGGTTCAACTATTTCTTCTAAAATGCCCTGTGTTAGTTCGCCTATTGCATAAATGTCTGAATCGTTGTGCAGCTTCGATTGGTAAACCTGCATCTCCTGGTAAAGTTTATTTATTGACTGCTTTTGACGCAGCGAAATGATCATAGGTATAATTATTCCCAGAAGAATTTGTATTGATTGATTCTCAAGCGAATCATCCTGCACCTTTGAGACCGGAGTTAATAATGAAAGAAGTCCATAATTTGTTTTTTTATCGTAAACCGGAAAAATAATTTGATTCAGCTTAGAACCGTTTAAGGTGTACGAGTTAAGGTCAGGAATGATCGTGGGTTTTTTGGTTTCAAAAATCCAATCGAGAATTCCATCTTTGTACGCTTTATTGACTGCGCTTACATGCGTCTGTGCCGCTGAAGTATTTAACGGAATAAGATTGCGGCGCGAATCGTTGAAAAGAAAAATCTCAATTTCTTTTGCAAAGATGATTCTCTTCACAAATTCTTGAAAGAGTGTATTGAGAGTATTCACATTTTCTGCGCGCTGAATTTTTTTCTGAAATGAATATAAATTCTGAACGAAGAAAGAATATTTCTCTAAAAGATTGGAGTTGTTCCTGTAATTTTCAAAGCTGATAAGTTTTAAATCGCCCTGCGCTTCGGAGCTTTTTGTGAAGTACTGAAGCGACTTATGAAACGACTCATACTTCAGCGTATTTTCTTTTATCAGTCTCAAATTAAATACCTCAATGAATCAAGCTGCGCAGCTAACGGCTCGCGGTAGCTTTCAATAAACTTTCCGAGCTCGGTTAAATCTTTAAGATGCATCGTTGCAAAAATGTGTTCGTTTAATTCAATCGAATCATCCCAGCTCAAATTCCCTATCTGTAATTTTTGTGTCATATAATCTGCAAGATGAACAACCGAAGTAAGCACCGGCGTTTGCTGTGCAAGATGCGGGTTGTGATGGCTTTTCACTATTCCGCAAATAATTTCTGGTATGTTCCAATTCTTCAAAAGCACTTCTCCTATTGCCTGATGATCCATCCCAAGCACTTGCGTTTCCGCTTCGAGATATGAAGCACCT
>JBFLWC010000435.1:0-2270 GCA_040758415.1 Bacteroidota bacterium
TAATTCAAAAAATATTAACGACCAAAAAAAATCTCCTTTTCTTGCCGGAGTTTTATCGTTTGTTGTTCCTGGTGCAGGAGAATTTTACAGCAAGAGCTATATCAAATCTGCTGCGTTCATTGCAATTGAAGCCACTGCAATTACTATTGGCTTGATCTACAACAACAAAGGTGATAACCAAACAAATTTTTTTCAGAATTATGCAGACAAATACTGGTCGGTTGAGCGTTATGCAAAATGGACAATCAAGAATGCAACAAAGATCAACAGCAATGTTGATCCGACCAAGTACAGAGTTTTTGAGCCCAACGGTAAAGTTAATTGGGATGAATTAAATCGTTTGGAAAGCGATTTGGGTTCTTATTACTCGCATCGTTTGCCAAAGTATGGTGAACAGCAATATTATGAATTGATAGGTAAGTATCCGCAATTCAATGTTGGCTGGGATGACTTCGGAGATGAAAACACACCTTTTGTTTATGGTGATCCGCTCACACCAAAATTTCTTTACTATTCGATAGAAAGAGGCAAAGCAAATGATTTTTATAACGTTGCCGCAAAGGCAGTTGTTGTTATTTTTGTAAATCACATCTTAAGTGCTATTGACGCCGTATGGACAGCTAGTAACTTCAACAAAGATTTGGAAATGCACGCCAGTATTGAAAAATATAATACCGGATTTAATACTGTATATTACCCGCAGTTAAATTTGCAGTATAGATTTTAAATCTTATGACTACACCCCTAGTTTTAATTGTTGGAAGACCGAACGTTGGTAAATCAACTCTGTTCAACCGTTTAACAAATAGTATGACGGCAATTGTTGACGACGTAAGCGGGGTTACGCGCGATAGAATTTATGGAGATGTTGAGTGGAACGGAAAATATTTTCGCGTGATTGATACCGGCGGTTACGTGCCGAATTCAGAAGATTTGTTTGAGACTGCAATCCGCGAACAGATTGAAATTGCACTCGATGAATGCGATGCTATTCTTTTGGTTGTTGATGGAAGAGTCGGTTTGACTCCTATTGACAAAGATGTTGCAGAAATTTTACGCCGCGCAAGCAAGCCCTCTTATATTCTTGTTAACAAAAGCGATACACCGGGTTTCGCAATCAATGCAGCGGATTTTTATTCTCTCGGCTTCAAACACGTTTACGATGTTTCCGCACTCAATGGAAGAAATCTTGGCAATCTTCTCGATGATCTAATGATGCAACTTTCGTTTGCCGATGAACTTGAAGAAGATGTGAGATTGCGTCTTGCAATTATTGGTAAACCAAACGTTGGAAAATCATCGTTAGTTAATGCACTTCTTGGATATGATAGAACGATTGTAACAGATATTCCCGGTACAACACGCGACAGTATTGATTCTATTCTGAAATACTACGGCGAAGAAATTGTTTTGGTTGACACAGCGGGTCTTCGGAAAAAAACCAAAGTGAAAGAGAACATAGAATTCTTTTCGAACGTTCGCACATACAAAGCTTTGTGGAACTGTGATGTTGCAATCCTTTTACTCGATTCAAATCTTGGAGTTGAAAAACAAGACCAGAAAATTATTGATGAAGCTGTGCGGAGAAGGAAGGGATTAATACTTGCCGTCAACAAGTGGGACTTGATTGAAAAAGAAACAAACACGGCAAAGCATTACACAGATGCAATCCTCAATAAAATTGGTTCGATAGATTATCTGCCCGTGTTATTTGTTTCTGCGCTCACCAAGCAAAGAATTTTTAAGCTGATTGAATTGGCAAAAAAAGTTTATGAGGAAAGACGAAAAAAAATCCCGACAAATGAATTGAATGATATTCTTCTTCCAGAAATTGAAAAAGCCCCGCCTCCGGCAAGTCCAACCGGTAAGGAAGTTAAGATAAAATACATCACTCAAGTTGGCGGGCATTATCCCATATTTATTTTTTTTGCGAACGAACCCCGATTCATTCCCGAACATTATAAACGCTTTCTTGAAAAAATGATTCGCAAACACTTCGGTTTTATAGGCGTGCCCATTACTCTATCGTTTAATAAGAAATAAGAAAGTTGCGAACCATTTTTTGAAAGAAGGCGAATTAACAACTAGCTGAAAAATTAAAAACAACTGGCTGAAAATTAACGAGGATGTTTTTACCGCACGGGAAAGATATTCGAAAAATATAATGTTGAAAATACGTCGTTACACTCCGGCGGAGGAGAGTACCAACTACAAGATGGATTTGGCTGGACAAATGGAGTAGCACTTGCTCTATTAAAAAATTTATTTTA
>JBFLWC010000436.1:0-3178 GCA_040758415.1 Bacteroidota bacterium
GTCCGTGGCGGCCTTGAATACAAAGCATCAGAATCATTTGCTTTGAGAGGCGGTGTTTTTTACGATCGTAATCCGGTTAAAGATGAATATGTTGAACCAACACTTCCAGATGCTGATAGAGTTGGTCTTAACGTTGGTTTCGGTGGTAAATTAACAGAGAATCTTGGTATTGATTTTTCTTACTTACTTCTTCTATTTGCTGATAGACAAATTACAGGTTCTAAGTTCGGATTCAATGGAACATATTCAAATGTTGCTCACTTGTTCGGACTTAATTTTTCATACAGTCTCTAAAATAATTTCTTAAAAAGGGATGGGAGGATAGCCATCCCTTTAAGCCTCTACAAGAAATAGATATTCCACACAACAAAAACCTTAGGAGGGTTGATGTACAAAAAAATCGGATTACTAATTATAACCGCATTATACACTGCAAATGTTTACGCAGGCGGTTTTCAAATTAATGAACATGGCGCAAGAGCTATGGCGATGGGCGGCGCATTCGCAGGACTTGCGAACGATCCATCGGCGCTTTATTTCAATCCTGCCGGCATTACTCAATTAAGCGGAACGAATTTTATGACGGGCGTAACTTTAATTCTTCCAAAATCTTACTTCAGAGGTCCAAGCCCTGCAATAACTCAATATGATATGAAGAGTCAAGTATTTAATCCTATTAATTTTTACGCCACCTACCAATTCAACAACAATCTTTATTTTGGCGTGAGCGTAAATAATCAATATGGATTAGGAACTCTTTGGGATGATAGTTGGGTTGGAAATCAATTAGCTGTTAAAACCGATCTAAAAACATTTTTCTTTAATGCAAGCGCAGCTTATAAATTTTCAGATCAATTTTCTATAAGCGGAGGTTTTGTTTATGCATTCGGTACAGTTGAACTTAGCCGTTATACCGGTTTTGAACCTTTCACCGGTACGGCTAAAGTTTCATTAAAGGGGGATGGGTCCGCTATCGGTTATACTGCCGGTCTTCTTTACAAACCTATTCCTGAATTATCGTTCGGCTTGTCGTTCAGAAGTCAAGCCAAATTCAGTTTGAGCGGCGATGCAAATTCCGAAGGAGGACCTGCAGCAGTTCAACCTCTTTTACCTAAGGGAAATATCTCTTCCAAAATTACTACACCGACAAATATTACATTTGGCGTTGCAGCTAAACCGGCTTACGGTTTAACATTGACTGCTGATTTTCAATATGTCGGGTGGTCAAGTTATGATAAGCTGACAGTAGATTTTGCAGATCCAAAATTGGAAGACCTCTCTTCGTACCGCGGTTATGAAAATACTTATATTATTCGTTTCGGCGCAGAGTATTTGTTGATAGACAAACTCGCTCTCCGGGGAGGTTTGTTGTATGATAGAAATCCCGTTAAAGATGAATTGCTCGATCCAACATTGCCTGATGCCGATCGGCTGGGGTTCAGTGTCGGGTTCGGTTACAAGCTGTCACAAAATTTTTCTGTGGACGTTGCATATCTATTTTTAAGATTTGCAGAGAGAACAATTACAAATTCACAGATGAGTTATACGTGGGGTAATGCACCATTAAACGGAACATATAATTCTACCGCTCATTTGATCGGGTTCAATTTATCATACAATTTTTAAGAAGGAGATGTT
This sequence comes from Bacteroidota bacterium, assembly GCA_040758415.1. GTDB lineage: Bacteria > Bacteroidota > Ignavibacteria > Ignavibacteriales > Melioribacteraceae > Fen-1258. Next base: position 1,639 of record JBFLWC010000436.1, read on the forward strand.
AGAAAATGAAAAGGATATATAAATTAATTTCGGTTTCGCTTGTTCTAGCATTAACTCTTTTTATTGGATGCGAAGACAGAAGTGAACTAACCACTCCGGCTCCGCCGAGTACAGGCAGCGTGAGTTTTGAAAGATTTGTAACTCTTGGAAACAGTTTAACGGCTGGTTATCAATCAAGTTCGTTGTATCAAAGCGCACAGGTCTATTCGTTCGGTGCTCAAATTTCAAAATTAGTTAACGCTAAATATGAACAAGCTTACATGAGCGATCCGGGATCAGGCGGCAGAATTGAAGTTGCTTCGCTGAGTCCGTTCTCATTAAAAGTGAATACAGGCAAAGGCGCACCAATTAATTTAAATTACCCCGCACCATATAATAATCTTGCTGTGCCGGGTGCCTTTGTTTATGATATTCTAAATGCAAAAAATTCTCAAACAAGCTATACTGCAAAAGCTGGTGTGATAAATCCATTGTTTGATGTTGTTTTAAGAGGACTGGGCTCAGGATTTCAACAAGCTAAAGTACAAAAACCAACTCTTCTTTCCTGCTGGATTGGAGCTAACGATGTTCTTGGCTATGCAACTTCGGGAGGTAAAAACCCGTTGACAGATGCTGCTACTTTTGGTTTTCTTTACAGTCAACTTGCCGATAGTCTTGCATCTTTAAAAACAAAAGTTGTTGTTGCAAACATTCCATCTGTAACTTCAATTCCTTTTTTCACAACTGTTCCGGCAGCATTAAAAGATCCGGCAAGCGGGGCTATTATTACTTTATATGGTGAAACAACTTCAGGGGTACGCGCTCTTGTGCCAGGACAAGATTTGTTGATATTGCCAGCATCGCAAGTTTTATTGGGCGCTAACGGAGCTCCAACGGGTGTTGGACTTGCACCGTCAAAACCAATTCCAAATCAATTTGTTTTGGACAAGGATGAAGTGTCGAAAGTAAACAACGCAATTACGGCATTCAATACTACAATTCAAAATGCTGCAACCGCAAAGGGTTTTGCTTTTGTGGATGTTTACGCTTTCTTTAATAACGTTGCAGCTAAAGGTTTGCAGGTTGATGGACTTGCTTTAACAACTGCTTTTGCAACCGGCGGTTTGTTTAGTTTAGATGGTGTTCACCCAACAAATACCGGTTATGCCGTTGTTGCAAACGAGTTCATAAAGAAAATTAATGAGAAATTTGGTTCTACAATTCCATTAATAAATGTTTCTACAGTACCGGGCAGTAATATTCTTGCCAAGCAGGTAACAATGAGCAAATATGGAATTCCAATAGTTCCGCAAGGCAGTTTGCAAAACGTATTGTTTTAATAAAAAAGTAGAGACGACCCGGCGAGTCGTCTCTACTTCAATTCCTAATAAATCTTTTGGGTTAAACAAGTACTTTTGATATAGTCTTTAATTTTTTGTGATAACAAGTGATGTAATGAGACTAACAAATTACTCATTGATTTTTTTGGCGGCGTTTCTTTTTGCATGCGCATCGTCTGAAGAAACAACTAAACCACCCCAAAAGAAAGAGCCAGAAATAT
>JBFLWC010000437.1:0-7832 GCA_040758415.1 Bacteroidota bacterium
AGGTAAGAAAATAATACACAAATTTTCAATAACCAATTTTAATTTCTAAACAAGCTCAACGTGTTTATCAGCATGGTATGAACTACGCACAAGCGGAGATGATTCAATTGCTTTAAGACCGAGCTGCAACCCGTAATCTTTATAGAATTTGAATTCATCAAGAGTTACAAAACGATGAACCGGCAGATGATTTTTTGTCGGCTGAAGATATTGACCGATCGTCATAATGTCGCAGCCATGGTTGTAAAGGTCATTAATTAGTTCAACAACTTCTTCTTTGGTTTCGCCAATGCCAACCATTATTCCGCTTTTGGTTCTTAGTCCGTATTTTTTGAACCATCTGATAAGTTCAAGACTGCGTTCATATTTTGCCTGTGGACGAACGCCATGATAAAGCCGTTTAACAGTTTCTAAGTTGTGGTTAAGAATGTCGGGTGGATTTTGCAAAATAATTCTAAATGATTTTTCTTCTCCTTTGAAATCCGGGATTAAAATTTCCACTGTTGTTTGTGGCATCTTCTTTCGTATCAATCGAACGGTTTCAGAAAAAATTGATGCGCCTCCGTCTTTCAATTCATCGCGGTCAACAGATGTTATTACTACGTGGCGAAGATTTAACGCTTCGACCGATTCAGCAACCCGCCTCGGTTCATCAAGATCCAGTTCATTAGGAATTCCAACCTTGACATTGCAGAAACCGCAGCTTCGCGTGCATGTATCGCCCAGAATCATAAATGTTGCGGTGCGTCTGTTCCAGCATTCTGCAAGGTTCGGGCATTTTGCTTCTTCACAAACCGTGTTCAGTTTTGCTTTCCGCATCAACTGGTACACTTCTTTATAATTCTCTCCTGTTGGAAGACGAACTTTAAGCCAATCGGGACGCTTTCCAAGTGTCGGTCTTTCTTTTTCTATTACCTCTGCAAATTTTTTCTGGTGCTGATTGATCAAAACTATTTCCTCTTTCTTTAACAAAAAGATTTCTAATCTTACTCTTATTCTTGCTCTTGCTCTAAGTTCTTTGATTAAGATTAAGAACATGAGCAGGAGCAATCCGCCGAAGGCGGATTAAACTATACTCGTATCAAAATTTTCTAAAGTTTGTTTCACAGACATCAGAAATTTACCGCCGAGCATTCCATCTACAAGTCGGTGATCGTGGCTGAGCGATAAATACATCATCGGTTTGATTGCAATACTCTCTATGCCATTTTGTTCTATAACAACAGGTCTTTTTGTTACTGCGCCAATGCCAAGTATTCCAACTTCGGGCTGGTTAATTATTGGCGTTCCAAACAATGAGCCGAACACGCCGTAGTTTGTTATTGAAAATGTTCCGTCAACAATATCATCTGGTACAAGTCTTTTTGTGCGCGCTCGGTTACTTAAATCAGTTATTGCTTTTGCAAGTCCTAAAATATTTTTTTCATCAGCATTCTTAATGTTCGGAACGATCAATCCATTAGGTTCTAGGGCAACTGCAATTCCGAGATTAATATATTTTTTCATAACTATGTTTGTATTTTCAACCGAAGCATTCATCAGCGGAAATTCTTTCAGAGCTTTGATTACAGCATAAGAAACGAAAGCCGTATATGTTAGTTTTATTCCATCTTTCTGTATAAATCTGTCTTTATGCTGATTTATGAAATTGTGAATGTGCGTCATATCGGTTTCTATCATCACACTAACATGAACAGATGTGTTGCGGCTGATGATCATATGCTGCATTATGCGCTGGCGTATGTTATCCATCGGTACAATTTCTTCTCGTTTGCCCGAAATACTTTTAGGAGTTTCTGCCAGAGCAACTGGGATGGTTTCGGTTCTTTTTATACGTAATCTTTCGGCTAAATTTTTACTATTCTTTCTACTATTAACATATTTTAGTAAATCATTTTTTGTTACCCTGCCGCCGGCACCTGTTCCAACAATTGTTTCTAATTCGTTCATTGAAACTCCTTCCGTACGGGCAATGTTAATAACAAGCGGAGAATAGAATTGGTTTGTATTTAGGTTTAATTTTTCCATCCTAATATTAGAGAATTTTGTTTCTTGCTCTTGCTCTTGCTCTTGCTCTTGTTCTTGCTCTTGTTCTCTATCTTGAACATCCTTTTCTTCTTTTAATTTCGGTTTTACAATCCCTCCGCTTGTAGAAATTCTTGCAACAGCAGTACCAACAGCAACAGTATCATTTTCGTTGAAGAGGATTTCTGCAATTGTACCGTCAACCGGCGAGGGAACTTCGGTATCAACTTTGTCTGTACTGATTTCAAAAATTATCTCATCCCGCTTAACTTTATCACCAACTTTTTTATTCCATTTAATAATTGTTCCATCCATAATTGATTCGCCCATCTTAGGCATCGGAACATCAATTAGCTCGCCTTCTACTTGTGTTGTTAAGGGTACTTCTTCTTTTTTTTCTTCTGCTGTAACTGAAGCCGTTTCACTGTTAGTTTCTAATATGGCAACAATTGTTCCGGCTTCAACAGTTTCCTGCTCGAAGACTTTTATTTCAGTAAGAACACCATTTTCTGGTGAAGGAATTTCAGTATCAACTTTGTCTGTGCTGATCTCGTAAATGATCTCATCCTTTTTAACTTTGTCGCCTTTTTTCTTATGCCATTTGATCAGTGTGCCTTCGTTAATACTCTCACCCATTTTGGGCATAATAATTTCAACCTTCATTGCTTCTCCATTATTTTTTAAAAAATACAAAGCACTAAATCCAAAGCACAAAATATAAAATACGATCTGCTTTATGCGGAATGAAGCGGGAAATTGTGCTTTTCATTTCTAACGTCTCACAGTTCGCGCCTGCATGCCGTCAGGCATATCCCACGTTTGACGCTTATCAATATTCTAACAATTGCTTTAATGATTCATATATTTTCCCACGTGTTGGAAGTATAGCATATTCTAAATTAGGATGGAAAGGAATTGGTGTATCCATCGCTCCAATTCTTTTGACGGGACCATCAAGCGATTCAAAACAATTTTCTGAAATCAGTGCAGCAATTTCTGCCCCGAATCCTGCAGTTAGTGTATCTTCATGAATTACAATTGCTTTACCAGTTTTCTTTACAGATTTATAAATCGCATCAACATCAAGCGGTGCAATAGTTCTGATATCAATAATCTCAACAGAGTAACCTTCTTCTTCTATCTTCTTTGAAGCGAAATTCGATTCATGCACCATCGCTCCATAAGTTATAATCGAAAGATCATTTCCTTCTTTAACAATCCTGGCTTTTCCAAACGGAACAATGTAATCTGCATCCGGTTCCGGAGACGATGCATAACTTTGACGATACAACCCTTTGTGTTCAAGAAACAACACAGGGTCATTCAAACGGAGTGCGGTTTTTAACAAACCTTTTGCATCGGCAGCATTTGAGGGATACGCAATCAGCAGTCCCGGCATGTGAGAGAAAAATCCTTCAATGTTTTGACTGTGATACAATCCTCCGTGAATATATCCGCCAACAGCAACGCGGGTAACAACCGGTGCTTCAAATAAATTGTTTGAACGGTAACGATACATTACCATCTCATCGCGGAATTGCATAAACGCGGGCCAGATGTAATCTCCAAATTGAATTTCAACACACGGCTTTAATCCTCTTAGAGCCATACCAATTGCAACACCGGCAATACTTGCTTCGGCAAGCGGTGAATTAAAAACTCTCTCTTTACCAAATGCAGTTGATAATCCTTTAGTTGCTGTGAACACACCACCTTTTCCATCTGCTACATCTTCTCCAAAAAGATAAATTTTATCGTTGCGCTCCATCTCTTCCCGCAGTGCATGATTAACCGCATCAACTAACACAATCGGTTTACCTTCGTGTGTCATTCTTTCATATTCAAGGCGTTCGCGTTTTCCGGATTCATCAAACACAAACCGTGCTGCAGAATCTTCAGCGGGATCTTTTTGTCTTAAAGCCCAATCTGCAGCTTCATTTACTTGATAAGTAATTTCTTTTTTGAATTCTTCGTATGATGGTTCGGTTAAAATTTCTTTTTTGAACAACACATTAGAAAAAATTTCTATCGGGTCTTTCTTCAAATCCTCATTCAACGATTCAATCGGACGATATTTTTTTTGATCATCTGAAGATGAATGAGAGAGCAACCTAACTACATGTGCTTCAATCAACGCCGGACCTTTTCCCAGTCGTGCATAGTTGAATGCTGACTGCGCAACGGTGTTCATTTGAAGAAAGTCTGTTCCGTCTGCTTCTATACGTAAAAGATTTTCGTAACCTTTCATCATCTCGCATACAGAAGCATTCTTTCCGGCAGTTTGATTTTGCACCGGAACAGAAATTGCCCATTTATTATTTTGAATTACGAAAACAACCGGAAGTTTTTCGCGCGAAGCCCAATTAACTGCTTCGTGAAATTCACCTTGTGAAGTAGTCCCTTCACCGCTACTTACATAAACTACGCCGTTGATTCCTTTCATGCTTTTAGCAGTTGAAGATGAGGCGAGCTTCTTCATTGCAAGTGCAGCACCAACCGCCTGCAAAAATTGTGTACCGGTCGGGCTTGATTGTGTAGGCACATTAAATTCTTTCGATGTCCAGTGGCAGGGCATTTGTCTTCCGCCGGTCATCGGGTCGTCTGCTTTGCCAAGGAATCCAAGAAAAATATCTTCCGGCTTTAAGCCAAGTGTAAGCATAAAACACATATCACGGTAATACGGAAAAGCCCAGTCAACACCTTTTTGCATCGCAAGTCCAAATGCAATTTGTGTGGCTTCATGCCCGGCACCTGCAATATGGAAAAGTGCTTTCCCCTGCTTGAGAAGACTCATCACTTTATGGTCTATAGTGCGTGAAAGATTCATCAGACGCAGAACATTCATTAATTCGTTCTTAGTCATTCCGCCGGATGAATCTATTTTGCTGCTTGGTGTTCCGTTGTTTTTATCTATTGTCGCTTCAACTTTATTTTCTTTTGCCATATATATTTTCCCTCTGTTCGGTGGAAATGATTTTCATTTGAGCTGAAATACATTAAGAAATTTTTTCTAACTCTTTTATATAGCTGTTTTTTTCTTTGACAACAAATTCAGAGTAATCAAAAACTTTTTGAAAATTCTCTATTATTTTTTTTTTCACTTCATCAATTTCAATTTCTCTTCCGAGTTCACGCTGAAGTGATGTTACATCTTTATCTTTAATCCCGCACGGAATAATTCCCCCGAAGTAGGAAAGATCTGTCTTAATGTTGAATGCAAATCCGTGCATCGTTATCCACCGGCTTACTTTAATTCCAATAGCAGCAATTTTTCTATCATTAATCCATACGCCTGTATATTTATTGTTTCGCCCACTCTTCAATCCATATTCTTCGCACGTTTTAATTATAACTTCTTCCAGCCCGCGCAAGTATTGATGGGTATCTTCTTTCCACTCGCTCAATTTAATTATCGGATATCCAACAATCTGTCCCGGTCCATGATAAGTTATATCTCCACCGCGGTCAATTTCGTAAACAGCAACACCAAGTCTTCCAAGTTGTTCTTCTGAACTGATTAAATTTTCTTTCTCAGCAACTTTGCCAAGCGTGTAAGTGTGGGGATGCTCTAGCAGAAAAAGAGTGTCGTTAATTTTATTGCCAAGACGTAGTTCAAAAATTTCCTTCTGCAAATCCCACGCATATTTATAATCAATCATCCCGAGATCGCAGTAATCAAAAATTTTATATGTGAATTGATTCACCATAAGCGCTTGCCGCTGCTTCCATTATAGATTCCGATAATGTTGGATGAGCATGAACTGTTTTTACGATTGATTCAAAAGTAGCTTCCATTGATTTTGCTAATGTAAGTTCTGCAATCAATTCGGTTGCTTCAGGACCTATTATGTGAGCGCCGAGAAGCTCGCCATATTTGGCATCAAAAATTAATTTCACAAATCCGTCCCTCTCTCCAATGGCAAAAGCTTTCCCGCTTGCCATGAATGGAAATTTACCAATTTTCAGATCATATCCTGCTTCGCGTGCTTTGGCTTCGGTCATGCCAACACTTGCAACCTGTGGAATGCAATATGTGCAGCCTGGGATGTTATCATAGTTGATTGGATGAGGATTCAGTCCTTTCATCGTCTCAATGCAATGAATTCCTTCAGAAGAAGCAACGTGCGCCAGCCAGGGCTGACCGATAACATCTCCTATTGCATAAATGCCTTCAACACTTGTTTGATATGTGTTCTTATCAACTTTGATATGATTCTTATAAAGCTCAACGCCTAATTCTTCCAGACCAAATCCTTCAACATTTCCGGTAACACCTATTGCGCTCAAAACTTTTTCCGCCTTCAGTTCGCTCTTCTTTCCATCCTTTTCAATCGTAACAACTACTTCGTTTCCTTTCACTTCAGCTTTCTCTACTTTTGTCGAAGTTAAGATTTCAATTCCTCTCTTCTTAAAATGTTTATTGAGTGTTTCTGAAACTTCTTTATCCTCGATCGGAAGGATTTGATCGAGCATTTCAACAATCGTTACTTTTGTACCAAAGACACTATAAAAGTATGCGAACTCGACCCCGATTGCACCTGCACCAATTATAATTAGATCTTTCGGTTGTACAGGCAAATTCATCGCTTCAGTTGATGTGATTATATTTTTATTGTCAACAGGGATGGAAGAAAAAGTTTTTGGACGCGCACCGGTTGCAATTATAATTTTGTTTGCGCTAATCGAGTCAATGTTCTTTCCGTTGTTATCTAAAATATCAATTCTACTTTTTGTAATTAACTTGCCGTATCCGCGGATACGGTCAACTTTATTTTTTTTTATTAATAGCTCAACATTTTTTGTTATGCGGTCGGAAATATCACGGCTGCGTTTGATGATTCTGTTAAAATCAAAATTCAAGCCTTGAGTAGAAATTCCAAAATCATTTGAGTGGTTTTTCATCAGGTCAAAAATCTCAGCATTTTTCAGCAAAGATTTTGTTGGAATGCATCCCCAGTTCAAACAAATTCCACCAAGATTTTCCTTATCAATTACAACGGTTTTGAAGCCCAGCTGCGCAGCACGAATTGCTGCAACGTAACCGCCTGGACCTCCGCCTAGAAGAGCTATATCATACGATTTACTCACTTAAGACCCTCAACTATTGGAGATTATGCCTAAATATATGCAACTGATTTCTGAAAACAAACTTGAGCTCCGTTTTACAATTCAAAACAAATATGTGTATTGATTCGTTCATTAAATGAATGCAGACTTCTGAAATATCTTTCAGAAGCACAAAATTCAATCCGCCTTAGGCGGAACAAAATTCAAAATATGGTTTTGAATTTTGGATTTTGGATTTGAGCCCAGATTTTTTAGAAGTCTCTGAATGTATAATACAAAAAATAATAAGCATGCTCTTAACTATCCTTCACTATACATTCTACTATCCAACATTATCTAACAGCATAAATTCTCTTGTCTTACCTGTTCCCATCTTTTCAAAATTTTTATTTTGATAACCGCATACTCCAATCAGCGGACAAACACTGCAGGCAGGGTTTGTTGGTTTACAAATTTCACGACCTAACCGTATAAGGTTTGTATGGAATGTGTGCGCAATGTTGTCAGGAAAATTTTTATTGAGAGAAAAAAAAGTTTTGTCTGGCGTTTTTTCTGAAACAATTCCGATTCGATTTACAGTTCTGTGAACATGAGTATCAACTGGACAGACATTTCTATTCAATGAAAACAACAAAACACAACTTGCAGTCTTAACGCCTATGCCGTGGAAATTACTCAATTGTTCTATCGCGCTTTTGTCATCTAATTTCTTGATAAAATTAATTGAGACTGGTCCTTTT
>JBFLWC010000438.1:0-5367 GCA_040758415.1 Bacteroidota bacterium
GCAGGCGCGCTGGACTCAAAATCCAGTCTGGCTTATTTGCTTAAGCATTATTGATGTTTGGGTTGATTTACGATATTATTTTTTTCTAGATGTTTATATGAAACTACCTTTTAAATGTATAATCCTTGGAATATGTTTACAGTTTACGCAATTAAAAGTATTGAGAAAAACTATATCTATGTTGGATTAACAAGTAATCTCGAAGAAAGATTAAAAAGACATAATAAAGGTCATGAAAGAACTACAAAACCTTATAGACCATATAAATTGATTTACAGTGAAATTCTAGAAAATCGAATTACTGCACGTCTAAGAGAGAAATACTTGAAATCAGGGAGCGGAAAAGAGTTCTTAAAAAATTTATAATAATTTGCCGAAGTGGCGGAATTGGTAGACGCGCTGGACTCAAAATCCAGTCTGGCTTACACCAGGTGCCGGTTCGAGTCCGGCCTTCGGTACACTTTCAAAATTCTAATCTTCTGAAAAATCCGCAATTGTCGTCTGTCAACCGGCGGATGACAATTACTGATTCACCTTACGCAGATTATATATACTTTGCAAACTTTGCGAGAAATATCTCTTTTTACACGGTCTCGATCTCTTCGCGATGGGAAGAGAAAAGATAATTGAAAAATCTTCATGCGTAAGGTGACTTACTGATTTTTAGAATCTCTGTAATTTATTTGTGTTAAAGCTCTGGAGCGTCTTCATATAATTTGCACGTTCGAATGCCGCAGGCTGCGCAATTTTTTTCTGGCTCATACTCCCCTTCATCATCAAAATCGAATCGTATTCTTTTTCTTCCATCCACTGTTTCATTCCGTCAAGTATCTTGGTGATTCTACCGGTACCGTTCAACAAAAGTTCGGAAGCCATCATAGCAACATCGCCGCCTGCCATCATTACTTTTAATACGTCCGTGTGTGTATGAATTCCGCTTGTTGCGCCGAGACTTGCTTTTATGTTATCGTAAAGTATTGCAATCCATCTTAGCGGTAATCTCATTTCCCAATTTGTGCTTAGTAAAAGATTCGGAACAACTTCAAGATTTTCTAAATCAAAATCCGGTTGATAAAATCTGTTGAACAATACAAGCGCATCTGCGCCTGCATCATCAAGTTTTTTCGCAGTATTAGACATTGAGGTAAAGAACGGACTCAATTTAATTGCAACAGGAATTTTCACATTTCTTTTTACTTCCTTCAAAACATCAACATACATTTTTTCAACTTCGGAACCAGTAATATTTGGATTAGTTGCGACGTAATAAATATTGAGTTCAAGTCCATCGGCGCCCGCTTGCTCTATATTCTGCGCATACTTAATCCAACCCCCGCTGCTCGCTCCGTTCAAACTTCCAATAATAGGAATGTCAACTGCCTTTTTCAGATTCGCGATATGATCAAGATATTCATAAGGTCCAAGATGAAATAGTTCTTGCGGTGGAAAATAACTTGTCGCTTCGGCATAACTTTCTGCACCGGCAGATATGTAATGATTCAACTCACCCGATTCATGTGTAATTTGTTCTTCAAATAAAGAATAAACCACAACTGCTGCTGCGCCGGCATCTTCCATCGTTTTTACTGTATCAACACTCTGAGAAAGCGGAGAGGCAGAAGGAACAATCGGGTTCTTCAACTTTAATCCCATATATGTTGTTGATAGATCCATTTTAGCTCCTCAAATTTTTACTTCAGTTTTAGGGGAATCGGTTTTTATTTCTTCTTTACCATCTCCGTTGTTATTCTTTTCTATTTCAAACGAAGCCATCTGCTCGTAGAATTTCCACTTCTTCAAAACTTCTGCCTGAGCCATTGCAAGCAATTTCTTTGCTTCGTTCGGATGAGATTTAGTAAGCATCTTATAACGTGTCTCTTTGTAAAGATAATCTTCGAGTTTGATCTTAGGGGCTTTTGAATCGAGCTTCAACGGATTTTTTCCTTCATTAAAATTATCCGGGTTGTATCTAAACAATTGCCAGTGCCCGCTGTCAACGGCAAGCTTCTGGCTTTCTAAACCTTTTGCCATATTGATACCGTGCGCAATACAATGACTGTATGCAATTATCAAAGATGGACCATCATATTCTTCTGCTTCAAGAAATGCGCGCAATGTTTGAACATCGTTTGAACCCATTGCTACTTTTGCAACGTAAACATTTCCGTAAGTCATTGCCATTAAAGCAAGGTCTTTCTTTGCATTCGGTTTACCGGCAGATGCAAACTTTGCAACAGCACCCATTCCGGTTGCCTTCGACATTTGTCCGCCGGTGTTTGAATAAACTTCTGTATCAAGAACTAAAATATTCACGTTCTTTCCGGAAGCCATCACGTGATCTAACCCGCCGTAACCGATATCGTACGCCCAGCCATCGCCGCCTATTATCCAGACAGATTTCTTTACAAGATAATCTGCAACCTCTAATAATTTTTCCGCTTCTTTTGACTTTATGTTTCCGAGTTTCTTTTTCAGTTCATCAACTCTTTCTCTCTGCTCGTAAATTGCGGCTTCATCTTTTTGATTCGCATTAAGAATTGCGTCAACCAATTCTTTACCGATTTGATCCTGCAATTTTGCAATCAATTCTTCTGCAAATTGTTTTTGTTTATCAACAGCCAGCCGCATTCCAAATCCAAACTCTGCGTTATCTTCAAACAGCGAATTTGACCATGCAGGTCCTCTTCCTTCATTATTTTTAGCCCACGGTGTTGTTGGTAAGTTGCCGCCATAGATTGACGAACAACCTGTTGCGTTTGCAATAATTGCGCGGTCGCCGAATAACTGCGAAACTAATTTAACATAAGGCGTTTCTCCGCAGCCGGAACACGCACCGGAAAACTCGAACAACGGCTGCTGCAGCTGCTGCGCTTTAATAACACCCGTGTTTATTAACCTTCTATCAAGTTCAGGAATTGTTAAAAAGAAATCCCAATTGGTTCTTTCCTGTTCTCTGATTGGAATTTGCTGCGTCATGTTGAGGGCTTTGAGACGTGTTTCCTTTTTATTTTTTGCCGGACAAACTTCAACACACATTTCGCAGCCGGTGCAATCCTCAACAGCAACCTGAATAGTATAAGCATATCCTTCCGGAAAATCTTTCCCTTTTGCATCCATATATTTGAATGTAGCCGGAGCGTCTTTCAAAAATTCTTTGTCGTATACTTTAATTCTAATTGTAGCGTGAGGACAAACCATTGCGCACTTTCCGCACTGAATACAAATATCGGGGTCCCAAGCAGGAACTTCGAGCGCAATGTTTCTCTTTTCCCATTGCGTTGTTGCCGATGGAAATGTTCCGTCAACCGGCATCTCGCTCACTTTAACATAATCTCCTTTACCTTCCATCATTTTGCCAAGAACATTACGAACATAATCCGGAGCTTTTGCAGAAACAATTGGCGGAAGTTCAATTGTGCTGGTAACCTTTTCCGGAATTTCTATTTTGAATAAGTTCTCCAGCGTATGGTCAACAGCTTCAAAATTTTTCTTTACAATTTCTTCCCCTTTCGACCCATAGGTTTTCTTAATGGCTTTTTTGATCTGATCAATCGCTTCATCTTTCGGCAAAATTCCGGAGATCGCAAAGAAGCATGTTTGCATAATTGTGTTAACTCTGCTTCCCATTCCGGTTTTGTGCGCAACAGCGTAACCATCAATTACATAGAAGTTGAGTTTCTTATCTATGATTTGCTGCTGAACTTTGATCGGCAATTTATCCCACGTTTCCTCTTTGCTGTAAGGAGAGTTAAGAAGAAAAGTTCCGCCATCAACTAATTGAGCAAGCACATCAAATTTTTCTAAAAGTCCAAATGTATGGCAGCCAACAAACTTTGCCGTTTGAATTAAATAAGTAGAGTGAATAGGTTTCTTTCCGAATCTCAAGTGTGAAACGGTTGTTGAGCCGGATTTTTTTGAATCATAAACAAAATATCCTTGTGCGTAATTGTCTGTCTCTTCGCCAATGATCTTAATTGAATTTTTGTTAGCGCCAACAGTTCCATCTGCACCTAGTCCATAAAACAAGCAGCGTACAACATCATCGTTTTCAATTACAAAGTTCTCATCAAAATCCAAACTTGTAAAAGAAACGTCATCGTTAATTCCAACAGTAAAATGATTTTTCGGTTCTTCTTTTTTCAGATTGTCAAAAACTGCCTTAACCATCGCGGGTGTAAATTCTTTAGATGATAATCCATAACGTCCGCCAACAATCTTAGGCATCTTTGTAAACGGCGGATTATTGGAAGCCATTGCTTCTGAAATTGCAGTAACAACATCAATATATAAAGGTTCGCCGGGCGCGCCGGGTTCTTTTGTTCTATCTAAAACTGCAATCTTCTCAACTGTTTTTGGAAGCGCATCAAGAAAATATTTTATAGAGAAGGGTCTGTATAATCTTACCTTGATTATTCCAACTTTTTCTTCCATTCTTTGTGATAAATAATCAACTGTTTCTTCAGCGGTTTCTGCACCGGAACCCATCAAAATAATTACGCGCTTTGCATCGGGCGCACCGTAATAATCAAACAGACGGTATTGACGGCCGGTAATTTTTGAAAACTGATTCATAGCGCTCTGAACAATTTCAGGGCAGGCATCATAAAATTTATTAACCGTTTCTCTTCCCTGAAAATAAACGTCGGGATTCTGGGCTGTTCCACGTATAAAAGGATTGTCTGGACTCAAAGCTCTTTCTCTGAATTCTTTTACTTTAGTATCGTCAATCATCGCACGAATATCTTCTTCATTTAGTTCTTCTATTTTCATAACCTCGTGAGACGTTCTAAAACCATCGAAGAAGTGAACGAAAGGAATTCTCGAGTCGAGCGTAGCTTTGTGAACAATCATCGCTGTATCCATTACTTCCTGAACTGAGTTTGAACAGATCATGCCAAAACCGGTTTGGCGTGTTGCCATAACGTCGCTGTGGTCTCCAAAAATCGAAAGTGCTTGTGCTGCAATTGAGCGTGCAGTTACATGAAAAACGGCTGGAGTTAATTCGCCGGCAATTTTATACATATTGGGAATCATCAAAAACAAACCTTGCGAAGCAGTAAAAGTTGTTGTTAGTGCGCCGCTCTGAAGCGATCCGTGAACAGCGCCGGCAGCACCGCCTTCACTTTGCATCTCAACAACATTCGGAACCGTTCCCCAAATGTTATTTGTATTCGCTGCAGACCATGCATCTGATAATTCTCCCATCGGCGATGACGGCGTAATCGGGTAGATTGCGATCACTTCGCTGACGCGGTAGGCAACATGCGCCGCCGCCGCCAGCGCCAAGCAACTCACCAAGCTGCTCGGGCGCGACGACATCGTCATCGAAGCGCGCCGCGACGAACAGCATGAAAGCCAGCACCTGCT
>JBFLWC010000439.1:0-2317 GCA_040758415.1 Bacteroidota bacterium
GCAGATGAGAATTCAACTTGCAAAAATTCTTCTTGCAGAAAATGATTTGATTCTTCTCGATGAACCTACAAACCATCTGGATATTGACACGCTCATGTGGCTTGAAGAGTTTCTTCAGAATTTTAAAGGTTCGCTAATTATAGTTTCTCACGATAAGCACTTCGTTAATAAAATTACAAATAAAACGCTTGAAATATTTGACAGGCAAATTGGTTTCTTCCCGGGCAATTATAATGCGTATCTTATATTTAAGAAAGAACGCGATTTGCAATTACGCTCTCAAATAAAAACCCGTGAAAAGAAAATTAAAGAAACAGAACAATTCATAGAACGGTTCCGGTATAAATCAACAAAAGCAAAACAGGTCCAGAGCAGAATCAAACAGCTTGATAAACTCGAAACAATTTCAATTGTAGAAGAAGAAAAGCAAATTGATCTAAAATTTCCAGAACCGCCTAGAAGTGGTGCTGTTACGGTCGAATTCAAAAATGTTTCTCTTTCTTACGGCAATTTGCAAGTTCTGCTCGGTCTAAATTTTCAAATTGAACGTGGAGATAAAATTGCAATTGTAGGCCCAAACGGTGCTGGTAAAACAACGCTTGCAAAAATTATAGCCGGAAAGTTACCCCCTACAAATGGCAGTTTGAGTTATGGACACAATACCATCGTTTCTTATTACGAACAGGAAGTTGCCGATTCATTGAATCCCGATAAAGATTTGATTGAAACGCTTGAAGATGTGAATAATAATTTAAGCATCGGAAATCTTAGAACAATTCTTGGTTCGTTTCTTTTTTCAGGCGATGATGTTTTTAAGAAAGTAAAGGTCCTATCCGGCGGTGAAAAGAGCCGCATTGCCTTAGCCCGTCTCCTTTTAGCAAAGAGCAATCTGATTGTACTGGACGAACCGACAAATCATCTCGATTCTTCATCCAAAGAAATTTTACAAAGAGCGCTGATTGAATTTAGCGGTACACTTGTTATAGTTTCTCACGACGTAGATTTTCTTACGCCAATCGCAAACAAAGTTTTGGAAATACGCAATCAATGTGTTAATATCTTTGCCGGAGGTATAGAGTATTATTTGCAGAAAAGAAAAGAAATTGAAGAAAGTAAATGTGAAGAAAATCTGATATTCGAACAAAAATCCGGGCGAAAAGATCGTAAGAAATTAGAAGCTGAATTACGGCAGCTAAAATACAAACAGACAAAAGATTTAAAAACCAAACTTGCCGCTTGTGAAAGAGAAATTAGTGAATTGGAAAAATTGAAAATGCGGCTCGAGCACGAGTTAATTGATCCGCGAATTTTCAGCACTCCCCAACTTGCTAAAGAAAAAAAACTCGATTACGAAAGAACAAAATCAAAATTAGATCAACAATACAACTACTGGACTGAACTCTCACATCAAATCGAAGAGATAGAGAAAAATTTTAAATCATAATATCTCATGACTAATGACTATTCATCAAAAACTCTTCAGCTAACGCTGCGCCTCCATAAAGTGGGGCATCATCGCCGAGTTTTGTTTCAAATATCTTAACAAACTTGCCGGGTTCTTCCAACACTGCATCATAGAAAGCATCTTTAATTCTCGGAATCATGAAATCGTGCAGAGCTTCAATAACACCGCCGCCAAGAACGATTGTGTCAATGTTAAGTAAGGTAACAATGCTTCCAAGTACCGTTCCGATTGTTATTGCTGCTTTCATAACATATTTAGAAGCGAGTGGATCTTCTTTTTTTACAGCATCAGCCAGAGCTTTGCTTTTCAACGCTTTTTTTGGCGATTTGAATTCTTTGAGTATACTTTTTTTCCCCTTATTCAATCCTTTTTTAATCTCACGCACAATAGCAGTCCTGCTGGCGGTCAGTTCAAAAGTTGGTTGTTTCTTTGATGTTGCAAAAGCACCTTTCGAGTCAACAAGTATATGCCCGATCTCACCGGCAAAAAAAGACGAACCCCTGTATAACTTCCCATCGAAAAAAAGTGCGCTGCCTATTCCGGTACCTACAAAAACAACCAACATATTTTTTGCAGTGGAATCCAGCTCAAATTTTTTAATCCCCAGTCCTGCAAGGTTTACGTCATTCTCAATCAAAACCGGAAGAGATATTTCTTTTGAGAGAGCTTCTTTGATGTTGAAATCCTTTATTCCCAAATTCGGTGCGCTGCCAATTACACCGGTGTATGGATTAACTGTGCCCGGCACACCCAGGCACACTGCTTTCACTTCACTCTCGTTCAAATTATTTTCAGCTATAATTTTTTTTACCGATTCGATAATAGATTGCACAAGAAATTCCTTCCCTTTTT
>JBFLWC010000440.1:0-2076 GCA_040758415.1 Bacteroidota bacterium
TCTTTAAGAAATCAGAAATCAGAATTAAGGAGTTTGAGTTTTAACTCCTAACCAGAGAAAATCAGTTAATAATTTGAACATCGTCTCCAACAAATATTCTGCCGGATTTAATCACTTTTGCAAAAATACCTTCGCGAGGCATAACACAATCTCCAACCGTAAAAAATATTGCACATTTAGAATGGCATTCTTTTCCAATCTGAGTAATCTCAAGTTCTGTTTCTGCACCAATTTTTATTTTAGAACCTATTTGCAAATTTGGTATATCAATAAATTCTGTTGTGATATTTTCTGCAAAAGCACCGGGGCGAAGATTAGGCAAACCGGCTTGCCGCATTTTGTCAATACTTTCCGATGCAAGAAAACTTATCTGTCTGTGCCAGTTACCGGCGTGTGCGTCTCCTTCAATTCCAAAATTTTCTATCAACGTTGCCGATTGAACATTCGTCTTCGGAATTCCTTTTTTCTTACTTATTGAAATTGCGATAATTCGACCAGAAGAAAGAGAACGCGGATTTAACGTACTTGCCCCGCAAAGCGGGGTTGAACTGTTCTTCTCTTCGCGGATTTTATATTCTATAGTTTCCACTTTTTCCTCCGGTTTTACTGATTAATTTTATTTCTCCAATTACCATTGACTTATCAATCGCTTTGCACATATCATACACGGTCAATGCCGCAACGGAAACAGCTGTTAATGCTTCCATCTCAATTCCTGTAACGGAATTAGTCTTTGCGAACGATTTTATCTCAACAGAACAACTCGCTTTATTCAATTTTAATTCTACATCTATTTTTGAAATAAAGATGTTATGACAAAGAGGGATTAACTCGGAAGTTTTTTTTGCCGCTTGAATCCCGGCAAGTTTTGCTGCGGTAAATACGTCTCCTTTTTCAACTGTGTTTTTCTTGATTGCTTCAAAAACTTTTTTGGAAATTTTTACACGCGCAAACGCTTTTGCTGTTCGCAGCGATATTTCTTTACCGCTTACATCAACCATATTTGCTTTACCATTTTTATCTATGTGAGAAAGTCTTTTCATCTCATCCACCGATGCTCATCATATTATTGTTTTGTAATGAAATTAGTTCGTTAATATCCGGATGAATGTATTTTTTATTCTGCAAGTGTATGACAATTCTGGATGCGATTGCTTCATCCGAAAACAATGGATTGCGCAATAAGGATATTAAAGAAAGCTCGCTGTCTAACCGGGAAAATAGACAGAGCTTAAGATTTCCATTTGCAGTAACTCTCAATCTATTACACGACTGGCAAAAGTGATCCGATATTGAACTGATGAAGCTGACTTTTCCTTTATGACCGATAATTCTAAAATCTTTAGCTACTTTTTCCCGGCAAGAATCTAATTCTTCAAGCCGATATTTTGTTTCTATTGTTTTTATTAATTCACCATTGCTGATGAAAAAGTTTTCATTCCAGCTATTGTTGCTGAAGGGCATAAATTCTATAAAGCGCACGTTGAGATTTCTATCCTTAGCGAATTCTATAAAATCAATAACTTCGTCATCATTAATTCCTTTCATAACCACAGTATTTATTTTAACCGGAGAAAAGCCAAGAGATTCCGCTTTGTCTATCGAGCGCAGTACCGAGTGGAAATTATCTTTACCTGTAATAGAAAAAAATCGTTCCGGGCGGAGAGAATCTAAGCTGATATTAATTTTATCTAATCCAAATTCCTTCAGCTTTTCGATTTTATCTTCGAGCAAAGTGCCGTTAGTTGTCAAACAGAGTTCAAAGGGAAACTCGCTTTTAACTTTATGAAGAGCCGCAAAAAATGTTAGAATGTTTTTTCTTACTAACGGTTCGCCGCCTGTTAAACGAACTTTTTTATAACTTAGATTAACAACAAAAATCTTGATTAATCTTAACAACTCTTCATAGTTCAGAATTTCTTCTTTGCTTAAAGTTCTTGCCGGAAGTGCCGGATTGCAATAACTACAGTTAAGGTTACACTTATCCGTTAGAGAAATTCTTAAATAATCATGATTCCTTCCAAATTTGTCTATTGATTGCATAAGAACGATATTGCCATTACATTGTTCTTGATA
>JBFLWC010000441.1:0-2215 GCA_040758415.1 Bacteroidota bacterium
CGTCATCTCGTGTAATAAAACCGGAGAAGAGAATTACAGTAATAACAAAGAGAAAAAATTTTTTCTTTATCATAATTATACCCTTTCTAACTTATTAGACAAGTCTAATTTTTCCAGATTTTCAACTTCACCAAAAATAATTTTATGAATCTCTTCAACCGGAAGCTGTCCGTCAATCTGGATAAATCGAGCTTCCTTTTGGGCAAGATAGAGATAGCCATTCCTTACGCGTTCATAAAAATCCATTTCCGAAAGTTCTATCCGATCGAGTTCAATCTTCTTCACCTTTGATTTTCTTTTTATCACTTCGTCAATAGGAATATCCAAAAAGAAAGTGATGTTAGGAATTGCTCTGCCGATCACGAAAGTTTGCAGCTCTTCAACAAAGTGTAATGGAATATTTCTGCCAAACGCCTGGTATGCGATTGACGAATCGTGGAAGCGATCGGAAATTACATAATAATTTTCTTTTAGCGCCGGAAGAATAATCTGGTTGACTAACTGAGAACGACTTGCTGAAAACAAAATCAATTCAGTCTCAACAGACATTTCGGAATTTTTTTTATCAAGCAAGATGTCGCGGATTCTTTCGGAAATCGGCGTGCCGCCCGGCTCGCGAATAATTTTTACTTTTCTTCCATTCTCGATAAAATATTTTTCGAGAAGTTGGACCTGAGTTGATTTACCACAAAAATCTAAACCTTCAAAAGTGATGAACATATTCAATGCTGTTTAATTATGTATTCTAGTTTTTTAGGTACTGTATCTATAATCGTTGTGAATCGTGGAATTATTATGGTTGGTTCAATTATTCCGTTCTCTTCACGTAATGCGTTCCAGAAATCAACCGACGGCTTGATGCTGTCGTTTGTGAGCCTGCCAAGTATATCTATTCCTCCGCGCAGAACAATATTTATTTTGCCTGGATACAGAATTAATTCCTTAGCAGCCGGCACGTTGAATGTTTCTACAGGAATTTCCTCAAATGTTTTATCAACAATTTTCTGTACCTCAAATTCGATTGTACTAGTCTGATTTGTTAAAGAAATTCCATCTGGTGTTTCTATTGGGATATCTATTTTGACATTTTCGGAAACGTTTAAAAACTCTCTATACTCAGTTTTTAGCGAATCAATATTTTGCAGCAGATTTGCAGGACCAAAAATCTCAACAAATTCTGGATTAATTTTTATTTCAGAAGCCGGACCGTAGCCGGGTTTAAATTCCATTTTAAAATTCTTAATCAATTTCACATGCTTAGAGCCAGTTCTTTCTACATCAAACTCAATGATAGAAGGTGCTATCTCTAATACTTGAAATGATGAAGTAAGCCACGCATTGGCTTCGATAAAATCTTTCAAATCATTTTTGCGTTTACCTATTCTTCTATGCACCGAGACATTGAATCTTGCATCTCTTCCTAAACTTAACTTAGCTAACTCCCACCCCCTTCCTTTCACTTGTAAGTAAATTTCATTCACCGAAGAATATCCGATAGAATAATTTCTTGGAAGGTCTGTAAAGTTAACCGGAACCCGTATAGTTGTTACATAAACATCGGTCATTGAAACCGACGCCCAGAGAATGATGGAAAAGACCGCAATTAATGATATTGTTATTATTTTTTTCTTCATACGTAAATATAAAAAACTAAGGCGATGAGATGAAATGATATGTAATTGTTAAAAAAAAATTGGAATGGTGCTATTTGCAAGATCCCCGGCTATAAATAAAATAGAAGTTTGTGAGAGAGGTATTCGATCTTATGTAACAATAAAATGGGAATTCTAAATTTTCCTTTTTTTCTTTTACCTCACACTAAAAAAGTAGCGCGTACGGGGGTCTCCCGAAGGGATTCCCACGGAAGAACCCGTGATCTCTGCCGATCTTATTTTCAGATAAATTTTTTGTAGCGCGTACGGGATTTGAACCCGTGATCTCCGCCTTGAGAGAGCGGCGTCCTGGACCACTAGACGAACGCGCCAATTAATTTTTTCCGCCCAAAAATAACTTAATCTAAACTATAAACAAATAACAGACTTCTTAAATATTCTTCTTTTGTTACTCGGATTCCGATCGTGAATGTGGGAAGAGAAATCGGAAGTCAGAGGTAAGTTAGCCATAAGCTTTTCCCGAAGGGATGCCTACGGCATAGCAATTAGTTCTTAGCTAAGTCTAACGGCTAAAAGCTAATAGCTTTTGTCCATATACAAAA
>JBFLWC010000442.1:0-6023 GCA_040758415.1 Bacteroidota bacterium
TGGAACGCAAACTTCCATAATCAGCAATTTGGATTTTTACGGAATTGAATTATACTCACCACAGCTTGATGCTGTAAAAGAACAACTTCAAAGAGCAAGCGGCGGTCTAAGTAAGAATTCGGTTTTTATAAGTGAGGTTTCATATCCAAATTATAAAGGAAGTTTGGACGGATACTTAACCAAAAACTCGTCCGATTCTCAAGCAAAATATTTCAGAGAAATAATCAATCTTGCAGGCGAATTAAAAATTTCCGGATTCTTCATTAACTCACTTTTAGATTACAAAGGAGCTTTTGCTTCGCTCTACGGTGGTTACTCAGAGAACAACATTTATAAATTTGGTGTACTGGATTATTCGCGGAATTTAAACGGCATCGTTTACAAAGTACTCTCCTCAAAACTAAAGAACAATTTCAAAGTTACAATTACAATTGGCAAACAAAGAGAAGACAACCCGATAATTTTTATTTTGCTTTCGCTGGCTCTTTCAATGGTTATGGCGGTGTTAATCAATACAAAGAAGAAATTTAGAGAAGACTGCACGCGCGCATTGATGCGTCCGTACAATTTTTTTGCCGATATACGCGACCGCAGAATAATGCCCGGCATCCACACAGCAATTTTAACATTAATCCAGGCCGGTTCGGCAGCACTGCTTGTAACAGTTTTACTTTTTTATCTACGTAATGATATTTTGTTCGAAAAAATTCTACTCGCCTTCGGTCATCACAGCATTTTGAGGTTGGTAAGTTATCTCGCATGGAATCCCCAAATTTGCTTTGTGGTTCTTTTCATTATATTCGCGTTAAAATTTGCGCTGCTTGCTGCGGTCTTAAAATTTGCATCGTTGTTTATTATTAAAACACGCGTAGATTTTCCGGCAATATTTTATTGTGTAGTATGGTCTTTTCTCCCTTTATCTTTACTCCTTCCAATCGAGTTAATTCTTTACAAAATTTTGATGATAGGAAACTTCAACACAGCAATTATTTTGTTCTTCGTCTTTTACTTCTTGTGGCTAATGCAAAGAATACTTAAAGGTATTTACGTAATATTTGATGTGCGTCCGTTGATGGTGTACCTGTACAGCTTTGCTGTAATAGTTCTGGCTGCCGGCGGGATTTTGTTGAAGTATCAATTGACGGGTTCGGCTATCTATTATATAAGCAACGCAATAAAGCAATATCGTTCAATGATTTTTTAGAGGTACTTTTTGTTTCTATCCAAGTTAGAGATATTTGGTTTCAAGTCTTTTGCAAACAAAACCGTAATTAATTTTAACCGGGGAATTACAGGTATCGTAGGTCCGAACGGCTGTGGAAAAACAAATATTGTAGATGCAATCCGCTGGGTTCTAGGCGAACAAAAAACCACAATGCTTCGAAGCGATAAAATGGAGAACGTAATTTTCAACGGTACGCGCCAAAAGAAACCAATGGGTATGTCGGAAGTGTCTTTAACTTTGGTAAACGATCAGGGCGTTCTTCCGACCGAATATACCGAAGTTACAATAACGCGAAGAATTTTCCGCTCGGGTGAAAGTGAATACCTTCTCAATAAAAACATCTGCCGTCTGAAAGACATTACTAATCTTTTTTTAGATACCGGAATTGGTGCAAATGCATATTCTGTTATCGAGCTGAAAATGGTTGAGACCATTTTGAGTAGTAAAACAGAAGAACGAAGGAGAATGTTTGAAGAGGCAGCCGGAGTTAACAAATACAAATTGCGCCGCCGCCTCTCGCTCAAAAAACTTGAAGACGTTAAGGCAGATCTTACACGTGTTAACGATATAGTTTCTGAAGTTGAAAAGACCGTGCGTTCTTTAGAACGACAGGCTAAGCGTGCAGACCAGTTCACACAAATTCAGTCGGTTCTGCGCGATAAAGAAATTGATCTTGCAGAGCGCGAGTTTTCTCACTTCAACGGAAACCTGAACAGCTTAAAAAATGATATTGCCGAATCAACACGCAAGAAAGACGAAATAGACATAGAGATAAGAAAAATTGAAAACGAATTAATTGAGTATCGTAACCAGATCAATTCGATTGATTCATCACTGCAGATAAAACGGAACGAACTTTCACAGAATACAGAACTACTTCATAACGTAAATAAAAATATTTCGGTTTCTGAAGAACGGTTGAAATCATTGATTGGCAACCGCGAACGATTAGAAAAAGAGATTAACGAACTTCAGCATCAGTTAGAAGAAACAGTTCAATACATTTTAAGAAACAATGAAGAGCTGCACAATTATTCTGTAGATCTCGAGGAAAAGTCTTCCGAAATATCCCGGAGCGAACAGAGGGTTATTGAAAAAAGAGAAGAACTCGAGCAGAAACGATTGGCGCTCAAACTTCTCAACGAAGAAAAATTTGAGCTGTTAAAAGATATTTCGGAAAAAGAGAATAACGCAGCAAGCATTAAAAAAGAAGTTACTGCACATAACTCGAACATCGAAAAACAGAATCAGAAAATTCAGAACACAACCAACAAAATTGCAAAGACAGTAGGTTTCATAGAAGAACTGGCTTCCGAAAAGAATGATGCCGAGAAAAAATTAAAAGAGCATGGACTTTTAATTGCTCTGCGCGAAAAAGAAAAAGAACAATTAGAAGAGGAACTCAACTCGTTAAAACAAAAAGAAGTTGAAGAGAAAACTCTTCTTGCAGGGTTGAAAGAGAAGATCGGGTTCTTGCAGGCATTGATTTCAAATCTGGAAGGAATTTCAAAAGGTGCGAAAGTTCTTTTAGAAAACAACGAGTGGACAAAGAAAAATAAAAACATCTTTGCAGATGTTGGCAACGCAAAAGAAGAATACCGCTTTGCGCTCGAAGCTGCTCTGAAATCTGTTTTGAACAATCTTCTTGTGGAAAATTTTGATGACCTACAGAGCGCCGTTGAGTATTTAAGAAAGAACGACCTTGGCAAAGCGTCTTTTTATCTTCTTCGATCTAATGATCAAATAAAAAAATCATTCATCGAAAGTTTGCTGAACTTGAGTAAAAAAAGAAAGGTTAAAAGATTAGGTGAAGAAAAATTTTTCATCGGCTGGGCAAAAGATTTTGTAGAAACAGAAAAAACCTGGCTGCCCTATTTTCAACAGGCGCTTTCCAAAATAGCGATAACTGCAGATTTAAAATCCGCTATAGAATTGAACAGAAAATATCCGGAATTCAACTTCGCAACTTTAGACGGAGACCTTGTTGAGAACAACGGTATAATTGAAGCCGGTTCGCTTCCAAAACAGGACGAGACGCTTTTCGGTAGAAGACAACTTCTCGAGAATCTCAAAAAAGAATATCCAAAACATGAATCGAATCTTGTACGGCTTAAAGCGCTCATTGCCGATACCGAAGGAAAAATTTCCAGGATTGATTTGAAGAATTTAACGGACGGCGAGAAACTTATTGCGAACGACGTCTCAAACATCGAAAAACAAATTTCTCAGCTCGGGTTCGAAAAGAATAAAGCGAATGAAGAAATTGAAAATGCGCAGAAAGAAATTCAAGAGCTGGCGGAAAAAGCAAATCTTCTCGATAACCAAATCGGCGGTATCGAAAAAGAACTTGAGGTGCTGTACACAAAGAAGACCGCTTCCGACAATAATATAGCAGTACAGGAAAATGAACTAAATATTTTTGAGAACGAATTCAATTTGTTAGTCGAAGAGCAAAACGAAAAGAAACTCGAACTCGAACGTTTAAAAGGACAAATAGCTAACACACACAGCGCAATTTCTCGTTCAGAATCAAACCTGACTTTAATCAAGAAAGGTATTGAGAAACGCAAAACGGATTTGCAGTTGAATGAAACGGAAACGAACTCTCTAAAAGAAAAAATTGAACGCGCAAACATAGAGTTAGAAACCATTAATGCTTCGCGACAAACTTTGCTTGCAGAGGAAAAAGAAATTGCCGAGAAACTAAAGACAATTAAAAATGAAGCAGCTAAATATGAAAATCAACTTAACAGTTTGAGATCCGAACGGCAAAATGTTTCCGATAAAGTTTACTCCTTCGAGGTAAAAGAAACCGAGTTTAATCTGCGCATTGAAAATTTAATTGCTCATATAAAAGAAAATTATTCTGTAGAATTGACGCTGAAACAGTTTGAAGATCACGACTCGTTTAATTTTGACGAAACAACCCGTGAAGTGCAAATGCTGAAAGAGAAATTAAGAAATCTCGGAGCGGTGAATCTTCTTGCATATTCCGAGTATGAAGAAGAAAAAAAGCGTCTCGACTTTTTGCACAAGCAGCGGGACGATCTGGTTGAGTCGGAAAAAGATTTAATAAAAACCATCAACGAAATTAACGAAACAGCCCAACGGCTTTTCCTTGATACGTTTGAAAAGATTAGAGAGAATTTCATTCAGATTTTTCAAACGCTATTTAACCCTGGCGACGAAGCAGATTTAATGCTCGAAGAAGGTGTTGATCCGCTCGAAGGGAAAATTGAAATTATGGCAAAGCCAAAAGGCAAACGCCCTACATCAATTGAACTTCTTTCAGGTGGTGAAAAGACTTTAACTGCAACTGCACTTCTGTTTGCAATTTATCTTGTCAAGCCAAGTCCATTTTGTATACTTGACGAGGTTGACGCACCGCTTGACGACGCAAACATTGACCGCTTTACAAAATTGATAAAAGAGTTCAGTGTGAAAACTCAATTCATTATTGTTACGCACAACAAACGCACGATGGAATCCTCCGAAACGATGTACGGCGTAACAATGCAGGAGGAAGGTGTTTCAAAATTAGTCGGCGTTCGTTTTGAAGAAATACCGGCGAGTTATGAACCTCAATAATAGATCATATAAGATATTTGTGGATTTTGACGGCACTATAACTCAAAAAGACGTTGGCGAAGCGATGTTTTTGAAATTCGGTGATGCTCAAAAATCGAAAGCTTGGATTGATGAGTGGCTCGATCAAAAAATCAATTCTGTTGAGTTGTGGAAATTACTTTGCACCACAGTAAAAAATTTTGAGGAGAAAAAGTTTGATGAGTTCTTGAACGGAATTCAGATTGATGCGGCATTTAAAAAATTTGTGAACTACTGCCAGCTTGAAGGATTTGAATTACGTATTCTAAGCGATGGACTTGATTACTACATTCAAAAAATTTTACAGCGCGAAGAACTGGGTCATCTTGAAGTATATTCAAATCAACTAACGTTTGATGATAATAAAAATTTGATTCCGGTTTTCCCTTTTAAAGATGAAGAATGCACGCAATGCGCTAACTGCAAACGTAATCACGTTCTCAACTTCAGCTGTGAAGAAGATTATAGTTTTTATATTGGCGATGGCAGTACGGATATTTGTCCTGCACAATTCTGCGATTTTATTTTTGCAAAGAACTCGCTGCTGCGCCATTGTGAGGTAAACAGGATTACATATTTCCCTTACAAAACTTTTGACGATGTAATTAAAAAACTTGACGACCTGAAGAAGAAAAAACGTTTGAAGAAAAAACATCAAGCCGAATTGAAACGAAGAGAAGTTTTTATTCAAGGATAGAATTTAGTATTTAGTAGTGAGTAGTGAGTATTTAGACTGAAAAACGTTACCTAAATACTAACGACTAAATACTAAATACTCACTACTAAATACTAACTAACTACTAAAAAATATGAAATTCTCCACCGTAAATATTTTCAAATACAGAAGCTACACACCACTTCCTTTTTTGTTACTGATGGTGATTTTCCAAAATGCAACAGTTACAAGTATGATTGTTGGTTTTGCACTTGCACTCTTTGGCGAGTTTTTTAGATTGTGGGGCGTTAGTTACGCGGGTAGTGAAACGCGCACAACCGATGGTATTGGCGGAACATATCTAGTTGTATCCGGTGCATATGCTTACGTCCGCAATCCACTTTATGTAGGCAATATGTTGATGTATCTCGGAATTGGAATTATGTCTATGGCGCTTTTCCCATATCTTCAAATTGCTGCGCTCATATTTTTTTTCTGGCAGTACTCGGTCATTATAAAAGAAGAAGAAAGTTTTCT
>JBFLWC010000443.1:0-2821 GCA_040758415.1 Bacteroidota bacterium
AGTATCCCACCCATACGCTTCAAGGAATCCGGCAACCATTCTTGCCCCAAGTTCGTGGTATTCTTTATCAATACAAGTTATGAGAGCAAGTTTGCTAATTTTTGCATCGTTTGTAAAATTAGTAATAACAAGTTCAATTAAACTCTCTGTA
The DNA here is from genome assembly GCA_040758415.1 of Bacteroidota bacterium. Taxonomy (GTDB): domain Bacteria; phylum Bacteroidota; class Ignavibacteria; order Ignavibacteriales; family Melioribacteraceae; genus Fen-1258. The sequence goes on from JBFLWC010000443.1 coordinate 152, forward strand.
ATTTTTGTTGCAATGTGTTCGTTTGCAATAGAGCATCTTTCTTTTTCCCACATTTGCCCGATGCGGTACATCGAACGTTGAAAGAGATTTAAATAGATCTCCTTTGGATTAATTTTTTGAGCAATAAGATTGACAACAATCTGCGCGCACTGTTTTTTATCGCCGCCAAGCAAAGCATTTAAATAGTGAAGATAAACCGCTTCTGAAATCATTTCTTATTTGATTACTGAATAATGTTAATTAAACGATAATCTCTTTAGAAAAATTCCAATTGGCTTAAGAATTTTTTATGTGTGAGTTGATGAGATAAGAAATGCGGTAGCAAGTATATGCAAAGAATGGTGCTGCGATAACATCAATAGTGTAATGAACATGCTGAATAAGCACACACGAAGCAACTAAAATTGTGCAGATCAAAAAAATTGATTTTAGTCTTTTGTTTTGTGTAGTAAGAAAGAGAAGAAACATTGTTGAAGTGTGTCCGGAGAAAAAAAGATCGTGTAAAAACGTTTCGCCGTTGCCGAATAATTCAACGAAAGGGTCTTTGAGCGGAATAGTTAAAGGCGGTGCGTTAAGCGGAAGAAAATAAATTGTTATGATGCGCATCGAAGCGATTAAAGTGTACGATTGAAGCGCGAGAAGCATTTTTTCGGGATGAAATGTTAATGAGAAAAATGCAATTATAAGAGCAAGATAAATTAAACCGAACGTTAACCATGTAACATCAACCGGCGCGAATAATTTTAAGAGCGGATCGTTGAATGAAAATCCCCGGCGCAATTCGTTGTGAGTGAGAAACTTTGCGAGCAGAAAGAGAATAGATGCCAACAAAACCAAAGTTACTATTAAACTATTGCGGAAATTTTTCTTTTGTAGCTTTATTTGCCAGATTGCTGCAAGGTTTTGAATTCTGCTCAATAGTGTTTCTCTCTTTTCTAAAAATTGCGCCGAAAAAATAGTTATGTGCAGCGTAAAAGTAAAACCGGTGATACGAATTAACAGGATTGAATCCGTCTGTTGTATTTATCTTTGAGACGCACTCGGTGCGTCTCTACTTGCAATATTATACGGTATCCGATAATTCGGGAAATCTCTTTTTACTTTCTCGATATAAATTTTTGCTCTCTCCGGTTTGTTAAATTGTAATTCGTAAGCCGCACGGTAAATCAACATAGCTGCAGCTGTTGTTTCTATGAAATTTATATACTTATTTCTTTCCTTAGGAAATCTAATAGCAAAATTTGGATCTGGTGCCGGAACATAATCCGATCCTTTTACTACTTTGAATAATAAAAGATGCGGAACAATTTGATATTCTTCCGGAAGAGAAAACTCACCGCGCTGCATTTCATTCTGAAATAATTCCGGACCGATATAAAAATTCCTTTTTTCGATATTCTTCGCTGCAAGATTCGTCATAATCGAACGGTAACTTTTTTCAATTATATCGGGATCGTATTGCTCGTCGCGTTCGAAAGGGGCAACTGCTTCTAAGAAATTTTTTGTTTCAGCGGCAATATTATTTATTACATCCGGATGATTTCGTTTGAGCTGGTTGTAATACCACGAGCGGCGCAGTAATTCTTTATCAATCACAGCAACATCCGTCCGGAAATTTTCCACAGATTGAAAATAATATGACGGAGAAATAAAATAATCCCATTGATATGAAAAGACGATCGAATTCCTTTCTGTGGAATTGAGGACTGCACGTGTGTAGTCTTCAAATGTGTAAACACTGCTTTGATTCACTTTACTGAAATTTAGAACAAACGGGAAAAGAGAAATCAACACAACGAGACCAATGGCAAATTTATTTTCAAATTTCTTTTTCAAGTAAAAGAGAAATTTGAGAAATCCAGTAGCAGCGAAGAAACAAAACACGATATATGCGAGAAGGAAATATGAATCTATATCAACAATATCATAATTGATTGAATAAATTACGGTGAAGAGAAAAGTCGAGGTCAGTGCGTAAAAAATTTCTGTTGGTATTTTGAATAAACTTAAAAATCCAATCAAACCGATGATCGCTCCTGTGTAGCCAAACTCGCCTGCAAAGTTTTTCAAAAAATAAATCAACTGTTTTTCGGCGGCTTCGAGAGAAGCAAATAACCAAACCTGATACTGCATTCCGGAAACATGCCGCAAAAAATTTTCGAAGTTAATTGGGTTCCCCCAATTGATCATAGGATTTGCAGAAGCGCGCAGCGGAAGGTAAAAATAAAACGCAGCCAGAACCGTAATAAATACACACAGCATAAAAAATATTTTTCTAAAAGAATTTGTTCTGAACTTTTCCTTCTTAAAAAATAGTATAGCTAAAAAAGGAAGTGTTAGAAGTGTGGTCATATGATTTGCAAATCCAAGAGCAAGTGCAAGAGCAGTCCAAATCCAGTTCATAGATTTTTTGTTTACAGACAAGTATGCATGCAGTGTTGTGTAAATGATCAACGTGAACAAAAAAATCTGTAGCGAATACACTTCCACAGAAGTAGATTGAAACCAAAATGTTTTACTAAACGATAGGATTATTCCAGCGCAGACAGACGAAAGCGTTATAAAAAAAATTTTTCCGTTATCTCCTATAGTTTTTTCTGTTTTAACTTTTCTTTTACTGTTGATTTTTTTTGATGATTCTTTTTTCCACTCGAAATTGCTTAAAATCAA
>JBFLWC010000444.1:0-5089 GCA_040758415.1 Bacteroidota bacterium
AATCAAAATCATTTACGACATTTTAAAACCGGGGTACGCCGAGGCACGCAAAAAATTATCATGAAGATTTTTATTGTAAGGCACGGTGAAGCCGTACCCAACACCGGTTCTGATTTTGACAGAACGTTGACTGATGCGGGTGAAATCGCCTCTAAGAATGTCGGAACATTCTGTAGAAAATCCGGCATTTATTTTACTCATGTACTCGTCAGCCCGATCACCCGCGCCAAACAGACAGCGCGTCTCGTCATGGAACAATTGCCCGCAGCACCGATGGAAGAGAGCGATCTCCTTACACCCGACTCAGACCCGAAGAATCTTTTCAACCATCTCCGTTCCTTTACAAATGAAACCCGCATCCTCTGCGTAACACACGAACCGTTCGCGAGCACTTGCATTTCAACTCTTGTCAGCGGAACTGAGACCGCTCACATTGTCATGAAGCCCGCAAGTTTTGCTTGCATTGAAACAGTCGGCGTGCCGTTACGGGGGAACGGCAAACTCCTCTGGCTGATGAATTCCGAAATGATCAAATTATTGCTGTAGGAATTTCCCGCATCAGTATCTTTTGCTCCGGCATGACCTCGTCCGTACGGATCAATCCTGCGGAGACCGCATCATGGCACTGCAGCGCAATCTCTTGCGCTGTTGCATCCGCTGCCGGCACAACGATACGGTGCGTGACCACCGCTGCAAGGACCGATTCCACATCAAGCAGTGCAAGAAAATGAGGAACGAATTCCATCGCTCCGTACCAACAGATACGGTCCCGCGTCCCATTACTCATCGGCTTTCCGTTCACCAGCAGATAGTTGATGGAAAGAGGAAGAACGACTGACTTTGTTTCAACCGCTGCTTTCAACAGCGATGGCTTGAATGGAAATACTGTTGTACCGTCCGATGAGGTCCCTTCCGGAAAAACATTCACACTGACGTTGGTACGAAGTACTGCAGCAACCTCTTGTGCAGAATTCATTCCGCCGCGGAATGCCTGTCTGTCAACGAACACCGTTCCTCCCAATGAAGCAAGCCACCCGAGAAGAGGCCACTGTTTCACTTCCTTTTTGGCTACAAACAACGTCGGAAACAATGATGCAATGACGATGATATCGAGATAACTTTGATGATTGCTGACGATTAAGAAGTGATCGTGATGACAGTGATGATGATGGAAGAGTTTTTCGACCCGAATGCCGATGATTGAAAGCAATACCTTTGCCCACACTTGCGTCAATTGCGCCTGTATCGCCTGCTGCCGGAAACGGATTATCAGCCAGAGTAATCTGAACAGCGAAACAAATGCCAAAAAGAAGAACGATACCGCAAGGAACAACAGGAGTTTGACGCTTTTCTTCACGCTACTTTTTCGATCTTCACATAGTGATCTCTGTACCGCTCTGTGATCTTTGCTGTATCAACCAGGATGAGAAAGTCGGTTGTACCGAATTCCCTGTCCACCGCCGGTTCGCCGCAGATCACTGCACCGAGGCGCAGGTATCCTTTCATTAACGGAGGCAGAGACGAAAACGGAGCAGGATGAACCGACTCCTCAATATTGAAGTTTGAAAAATCAATCCTGCAATGGATATGGGGTGTAACCCAGAATTCTTTTGGTGCAAGATGGTTGTGAATGAGATAGTAATACGCCGGCGCCAGATGGTGAGGATCGGTCGAGTGAAGACTGGCGCACCCGAACAGATGTGTTATTCCCTCTTTTTCAATGTATCGTGCAATACCGCTCCACAACAGATTGATGACGGCAATTGAACGAAACTCCTTTGCAACACACGATCTGCCCAGTTCAAGCGAACGCCCTGTATTTCTTTTCAAGAGCGACAAATCAAATTCATTCTCGGAGTAGAACCCGATATGCTGTTCCGCTTTGGATTGACACAGCAGCCGGTACGTGCCGACAACACTGCCGCTCGATTTTTCTTTCACAATCAGGTGGTCGCAAAACGTGTCATAGACATCGGAATCGAAACCCGCTTCAAAAGATGATTCCAGTCCCTCTTTCATTTCAAGATTGAAAACTTCAAACCGTAATCGCAGCGCCGCTTCAATTTCGTGCAACGAGTCGGCGATCTTTACTTCAAAGGTTGATGTGGAAACAAGGATAGGGGATTGTCCATAGGAAACTTCGTTCATGACTCTCCTTTTTTACAAGAAGATATTCAGAACGTGTGTACAGAAGATGAATGAAGAGCTACAGAAGAATTATGGTACTGTTTAGACAGTGTGAAGAAAAGTAAACTGTAACTGAGATCGCTGGTATCGGCAGATTATATGTTTACCACGTTCCCATGTACATGTTAGGAATTTGAGGAACAGAATAGCTTCTTGTACGGAAGTATCTACGATAGTAGAAATTATTATGGTCGTCTAGACCTTTATATTCATCTCCATGACTTTTTTTATCTACGATAGTAGAAATTATTATGGTCGTCTAGACCATCGGCGATATCATCGATGATATCTTATCTACGATAGTAGAAATTATTATGGTCGTCTAGACTTCAAAAGGAGGATTGAAGATATGTCAATCTACGATAGTAGAAATTATTATGGTCGTCTAGACGATTATGGATTATCGGATGTTATTTTATGATCTACGATAGTAGAAATTATTATGGTCGTCTAGACATTGATTTACTCAATCCTTATTATTTTCAATCTACGATAGTAGAAATTATTATGGTCGTCTAGACCTCCCCGTCTATTATAGCGGGCATCAATTATCTACGATAGTAGAAATTATTATGGTCGTCTAGACAACACTCAACGGCGTACCTCAGTTTTTTGCATCTACGATAGTAGAAATTATTATGGTCGTCTAGACTTCCTAAAAAAGTACTTGACAAGTCTTATCTACGATAGTAGAAATTATTATGGTCGTCTAGACGTTATGACATACCAAAAGCGTTTGAACAAAATCTACGATAGTAGAAATTATTATGGTCGTCTAGACCAACGCTATCCTCCCTCAGTTGATCGTAATCTACGATAGTAGAAATTATTATGGTCGTCTAGACGAAAGAAGTTTGACGGACAGATTGTATCTACGATAGTAGAAATTATTATGGTCGTCTAGACGATAAGTTGCATAAATATTTCCCTCCGTTTTAACTTGTTAATGTGTGGACTTTGTTTTGCGTAAACTCCAGCCATTCTTTATTGGTAATGAATAAATCCGGTTTGCCCCTCTTATCGAGTTTTTTGTATCCTTCTTCCCCTCTTAAACGCTTTAAAACCAGCAACCCTTTTTTTGCAATGTTGTAAGCGCCATTGGCGTCAGCGTTTTGAGGCTGTGTTGCATCTGCGTTACGACTGTCAAAAAACGGCGCAACGGGAGAAAGGATATAATCTTGTTCTTCTTCTCCTTTTTTGCCGTTGTTATGACGCAGAGAAAGCAATGTTGCCAGCACGCGCAAGAGTTCTTTGAAGAAATCGGCGGAAGTTTGCGCAGAAATCTGGTCTTTTACATTTTTGCCGCCGCCGTACATAATATTTGCGTTGCCGAACAACGCTTCTAACGCTTGTGTTACATTCACTTCTTCCTGCGCTCCTTTGCCCTGATTCAGTTTTGCGTTCCAGCGATAGCGCGGAACGTGTGTGCTGCATACGGTCCAGGTACTTTTTCCGTTTTCAAAATTTTGGAGAAAATCTTTGTAATCAAAACTAAATTCAAACCATTGCTTTTCAGTATTATAGTGTATGCTCTTAAATTTCTCGATAAATGATTTTGCTTTTTCAATGCTTTCATATTTTGGCTTTAAGAAATCCACAAAACCTGTTGCAGGATCGATTTTGCTTGTCAGCGAAGCAGGGACATAAAAAATAAAACCGCTTTGCTTTCCGAGTTTTTGAAAACTTTCAAACTTGTTGGCAAGTTGCAATGCTTTCAACGCTCCGCCAACCTCATTAACGGCGCGGCTCTTAAATACCAAATAATTCAATTTGTCTATCAACATTTTTTCAAATTTCTGGTACACTTGTTTTTCCACTTTTTGCCGTCCACGCTTAAAACCGAAATTCAAATCTTCCATGACAACAATGGCATTCTGCTCAACCATCATTGTCGCAATAACGTGAACAACGTGGGAAAGATATCCTTCTTTCAGTTCTTTAATGTTTTCAATTACTCCCCAATCTTTCCGCGCTTTTTCACGCTCTGCTTCTTTTTGGTCAAGTTTTTCGTGGTAGTTTGTTCTTATGTCGAATGTTTTGCCATCTTTACTGTAACTGTTGATAATTTCGTTCAGCGTCATTTGCCGTATAATTTCGCCTTGTTGATTGATCAATGACAAATACAACAAATGCCGTTCACCGCGATCAATACCGATAATGTTAATGTCTGGATTGTTTTTTAAGAACGCTAAAACATCGGCGTTAATGTTATCGCCGCCCGTTGCTTTAAAATTCATCGTTATCGGCACATGAAGTTGAAACTTATCAAACGCAAATCGTTTGTTGCTAATAATCGGATAGTTGAATTTATTTTTCAACTTCTCAATATGATGTCCTTCCCGCAACGTTTTTTCGTCATAGTTCAGTGATTTTTTACGATAGAACACTTCTGCCTGCCCGTTTAGTTTATACACCACATTCTGCAAATTCTTTTCATCAAACAGCATTTTCCAATACAGTGTATGCAAATTCGGCTTCCCTTTGCTAAACGTTGAAAAATCTTTATTGTAGATTTGGAAGAGATACAGTTTGCCTTCATCGACCAATTTGTTGATGTATATTTCTGAAATATTCCTAAATGAAATCTTGTATGTAACAGTATTTATGTAGGTATAAAACGAATCCAAAGAATCAAAAGATGTATGCTTATCAAAATTGAAATTATAAACTGATGTGCTTTCGTAAAGAGCCAAGAAGTTTTTACAAAAGGAAATCCAATCTGTCAACGCCTTATTGTAAACTGCGCTTTCATTCGACTGTTCCAGATATTCCTTTTGAAACAATTTCGGTCTTTTTTCATCTTTTTCTTTTGGTTTTACTAAACTTTTTGAATCGGCATCGTAAACAAAATTATTCAGGTCAAAAATTCTCTTGGAAATAGTTAATGAGTTTGTCCCAAAAT
>JBFLWC010000445.1:0-3894 GCA_040758415.1 Bacteroidota bacterium
CTTCATAAAAGGAAGTATAATGGCTTCAACCGAGCCGGCGGATAAGCCAAATCCGATGAGTTCTGCAAATGTCAGCCGGGGTACAACAAATAGAAAAAAGCAGAGTGCTGCACTTAACTCCGAGAATGCAGATACAACACCTTGCGAGACTGCAAGCCATTTGTTAGATAATTTCTTATGAAGAAACTTTACAACAAACAAATCATACAGCATAAATTTGATAACCATTGCACCAGCAACATAAGATAATGCACCTATTCCGATGACTTTACGAGAGACATCAAACCACACTATCAGAATGATGATCGGAACAATTCCAACAGCAACCGATGCGCCCGCAGGAATATGCTTTGCTATTAATGATAATCGGTTATTCATAATTTAGAAAGTATGTTTTACCAAAGATACCGCATGTAAAAAGACAAATCCCATGGCAGTGTTAGATGCACTATAGTTTTTTACAAAACACTTATTTTGCCCAGCATAAAATTATATATCCTTGTAATTCTGCGTTTACGGGTTTTTTCTGTTCGTGCATCGAAGTAATAGTTTGCAAAAAGAAATTTTGTTTTTTCACTTTTCTCATCAAATAATTTAGTCATCTCATTATTTTATAATTGATTCCCTTATTACCATCCTTAAAATATTCTATCCAAAGAGATTCTTCCTTTGAATGATTTTCGGACAGCCAGTTTCTAAAATCTTCTTGTGACTTAAAATATAGTCTATTCATAATAGGAAGATTCATTTAGAGCGCAATCTAAGTTTTAGTCGTAAAAGAAAATGCAATAAAAAATTGGAAAAAATTATTCCTAAATAGTATCGTTAATTCCATGCGCTGCCATAAGTATCTCTTTTCAAATAATTTCCTCTTCCAGCTTTTCCTAAAAATTTGTTTTTCTCAACAATAACTTCCCCGCGAGAAATAACTGTATCTGCATCGCCCTTAACTTTTCTTCCCTCGAACATTGAATAATCAACTGCCATGTGATGAGTTCTTGCGGAGATGATATGTTCTTTTTCCGGATCCCAAATTACTATGTCGGCATCCGAACCCGGTGCAATAGTTCCTTTGCGTGGAAACAATCCGAACATTTTTGCCGGTGTAGTTGATGTGATTTCAACCCAGCGGTTAAGTGTAATTCTTCCCCCGAGAACTCCGCCATCATAAATTAATTGCATACGATGTTCAATGCCCGGACCGCCATTTGGAATTTTTGTGAAATCGTTTTTACCCAACTCTTTTTGTTCATTAAAACAGAACGGGCAATGATCTGTAGAAACAATTTGAAGTGTGTTCTTCTTAATTCCCGACCATAATTTTTCCTGATTCCATTTTTCCCTAAGTGGAGGAGTAAAGACCAGCTTTGCATCCTCAAAACCGGGTTTGTTCATATCATCAAGCGATAAGAAAAGATATTGCGGACAGGTTTCTGCAAAAGCAGGTAAGCCGCGGTCGCGCGCCTCGGCAACTTTTTCTAGTGCATCGTTTGAAGAAAGATGCACAATATAAACCGGCGCTCCGGCCATTTGTGAAAGTGCAATTGCTCTATTTACTGCTTCCCCCTCGGCTGTTGTTGGACGTGTTAAGGCATGATAGATAGGTGCTGTTTTTCCTTCGGCTAATGCTCTCTGAACAATTAGATCAATCACTCCGCCGTTTTCTGCATGCATACAAACCAATGCGCCGGTATTTGCAGTATGTTTCATCGCGCGGAATATTGTTGCATCGTCAACTAAAAGTACATTTGGATATGCCATAAATAATTTAAAACTTGTTACACCTTCCTTTACCATATCACCCATATCGCCAAGATCAGCTTCGGGGAGATCTGTTACAATCATATGAAGTCCGTAATCAATGGTTGCTTTTCCTTCAGCTTTTTTCCACCACGTATCAAGGGCAGTTCGCATTTTAGTTCCCTTTGCCTGAATTGCAAAATCAATTATAGAAGTTGTTCCGCCGAATGCAGCTGCCCGTGTGCCGGTTTCAAAATTATCACATGAGGTTGTTCCTCCAAACGGCATATCAAGATGAGTGTGAACATCTATTCCTCCGGGAATAACATATTTCCCCTGTGCATCAATGATTCGATCTGCAGAAATATTGAGGACAGTGGCTATTGCTGCAATCTTATCTTTCTCGATAAAAATATCGGCAATGTAATTATCAACTGCAGTTATAATGCGACCGTTTTTAATTAGGATTGACATTGCTTCCTCCTTGTTTAAAGCTCTCAGCTATCAGCTATCAGTGTTCAGATATCAATTGTTACTGAATTCTGACTGCCTATTATGATTTTTCATTTAACTTTTTTATTAATCCACTTAACATTTTTTTTACTTCTATAACTTGAGGATTTAACGATGCAAAATCTTTATCGGATACCAGCTTAAGTTCTATAAGTCTCTTCTTTAGGAAAAGTATTAGTAACATTGTAAATCATTACAGCTAGTCTATGTGATAATTCCCGCACCTTAAGATTTCTAAAATCTTTCATTCGTTCCCGTTATTTTTTATTGCAGTGATTACTGACCACCGAATACTGATGGCTGATAGCTTACGGCTGACGGCATATAGCTTTAGTGTATTTCAATTCCGTGCTTGCGCTGAAACGCTGCAAGATTTTCCCACGTCAATGGTTTTCCGCTCTTCTTAAAATCTTCGGTTAATTGATTCCATGTTTTTGACGCCGAACCGTCATCAATTCTAACCATTGAGATGCATCCATCAACAGGACAAACTAAAGAACAAAGCGCACAGCCAACACAATCATTTTCGCGAACAACAGTTTTGTTGTGTCCGTTAACCGGAGTTAGATCAATACATTGATGTGCGGCATCCTCGCAAGCGATGTAACACAAATTGCAATGGATACATTTTGATTGATCAATTCGAGCAATTGTTTTATTCAGCAAATCAAAATTCCCGAAGTCATCAATTCTCGGAAGTGCTTTTCCCCTAATCTGATCAAGCGAAGTAAATCCTTTCGATTCCATCCAGTTGCTCATTCCTTCAATCATATCATTCACAATACGAAATCCATAGTGCATCACCGCCGTACAAACTTGAACACTTGATGCACCGAGTAAAATAAATTCAAGAGCATCTTTCCAGTTGCTAATACCTCCGATGCCTGAGATCGGTAAATTTACTTCCGGGTCAATTGCAACCTGAGAAAGTAAATGAAGAGCAATCGGTTTTACTGCCGGACCTGCGTAGCCGCCGTGTCCTCCTTTGCCGCCTACATTCGGCTTCAGTTCGAACGTATCTAAATTTACTCCGATAATACTATTGATTGTATTTATAAGAGAAATACCGGAGGCGTTTGCGGCTTTAGCGGCTCTTGCCGGAAGCTGAATGTTGCTTACGTTAGGCGTGAGTTTTACTAGAACCGGAATGGTAGAAATTTCTGTAACCCATTCGGTGATCATTTTACAATACTCCGGAACCTGACCGACAGCAGCGCCCATTCCTCTTTCGCTCATACCGTGCGGGCAGCCGTAATTCAGTTCGATACCATCGCAGCCAGTATCAATCGTGCGTTTAACTATCTCGTGCCACACTTCTCTTTTCGATTCGACCATCAACGAAACAACTACAGCTCTATCCGGCCATAATTTTTTTGTTTCGGCAATCTCTTTTAAGTTCACTTCAATGGGTCTATCGCTGATTAATTCAATGTTGTTCAATCCAAAGATCTTTTGTCCGTTAAAATCCAATCCGCCGTATCTATTATACACATTCATTACCGGTTCGCCGATTGTTTTCCAGACGGTACCGCCCCAACCCTGTTCGAATGCTTTACAATTTTGATACGCAGAATTAGAAGGGGGTGCAGAAGCAAGCCAGAAAGGATTGGGGGATTTTATTCCGGCACAGTTTATTGATAT
>JBFLWC010000446.1:0-3106 GCA_040758415.1 Bacteroidota bacterium
AAAAGAAAAATGAGGGAAAAACTCATCAACCCGCTTGAGGTTATCGGGTATTGAAAATTGGCAGGACCGGATTCATACAGCTGATATAAGTTGTTGACATAATAATTATAGGACAACATAAGGTAAATAAGCATTGTTGCCAGCGCAGAACCGAGATAAATTAACGTAAATTTTTTTGCGCGTTCAAAATCCTTTGCAGAAAAGATGAATGTGTAAATAATCGGGATGAGAAAAATTCTTTTCAACAAATTATTAAAAGACAAATCCTGACGGACTGAAAATATTGTTGATAGGATTTCTGCAGCAATATAAAACAGCAGCGCGTACTCAAGTCCCGTTTTAACAAAGGGGTTTTCTTTTGTTAAATAAAATCTTACCGCTATAAGTATAAGCGAGAAATAATAACCCACTTGATTTAGGAAAATAGAATTAGTGAGACTTACCAAAAAAATTATTGAAAAGAAAAAAATTAGTTTGTCCAACAGATCAATTAATTTATCATTTGTATTTGGCATAATGTAAAAGTTGTTTTCAATTCATTTGCAAGATAGATTTTTGACGGGTTAATTTCATAAAATATTACAAATGGTTTTCACCGTAAAAAATTACACAACATTTATTATCATTGCACAAATGAAAAAAATAGATTTAAAAAAACCGGAGCTCCTAGCACCTGTTGGTAATTGGAGTATGTTGAACGCTGCCATAAACAGCGGAGCAGACGCTGTTTATTTCGGATTGAAAAACCTGAACATGCGCGCTGCAGCAAACAATTTCGATCTGCACGACCTTACAAAAATTGTTGATCACTGCCGCGAAAATAACGTTAAAGCTCATCTTACACTAAACACAATTGTTTTTGAAAATGAATTGGTCACACTCGATGAAATTGTGCGCCTGGCAAAGAACGCCGGTATTGATATGATTATCTGCTGGGATATGTCAGTGATTCAAAAGTGTATTGATTACAAAATGCCGTTTTGCATAAGCACGCAGGCTTCGGCATCGAACTCTGCTGCAGTAAAATTTTACGAGCGGCTTGGTGCAAAACGCATTGTGCTTGCGCGTGAATGCACACTCGACAAAATCGAGGAGATAAAAAACAAGACCAGCATAGAGATTGAAACATTTGTTCACGGCGCAATGTGCATTGCAGTCAGCGGAAGATGTTTTATGAGCCACGAAGTGTTCGGCAAAAGTGCAAACCGCGGCGAGTGCCTTCAGCCATGCAGAAGAGAATATCAAATAATTGACAGCGATGAAAAATTCAAACTCGAGATAGGTGAAGATTATGTTTTATCACCAAAAGATTTATGCAGTGTTGAATTCATTGATAAACTGATTGAAGCCGGAATTGATGCATTCAAAATCGAAGGAAGAAAAAGAAGTCCCGAATACATTGTAAAAGTTGTCTCGACCTACCGCAAAGCGATCGACTTATATTTTGAGAGGAAACTCACAGATGCGGTCAAACAAGAATTAGTTGAAGAATTAAAAAAAGTTTATAACCGCGGCTTTTCGCCAGGGTTCTATTTAGGTCAACCCGGTTCCGAAAGTTTTACAAAAGTATATGGCAGCATGGCAACAACACGAAAAGTTTATATCGGCAAAGTTCTCAACTACTACAAAAAAAACGGCGTTGCGCTTATCAGATTAGAGGCAGATGAATTGAAAGCCGGCGATTCGATTTATATCATCGGCAGCACAACCGGCGTTGTCGAGCTTCAAATAGAAAAATTGATGCAGGACGAAAAAGAATTTGCGGCGGTTTCTAAAGGAAACGATGTAACGATAAAATGTGAAGAACGTGTGCGTCAGAATGATAAAGTGTATAAGGTTATTTATTTGGAAAGTTAGAGCTACTTCCACATTAATTTTGGTTTGCCGCCTTCAAAACTTTCAATTGCTTCTTCAAGCTGAGAAAAAACTTTGAACACCTTATCCATCCGAGTTAAAACAAAAACCAAAGAAGGCATCTCTTTATTATAAACTAATCTCAAGTCGCCACTCATCGAATTTATTTTTTTCAGAAGTGCAACCATCGCACCAAGAAATGTTGAATCAATATACTCGCAGATGGCAAGGTCTACAATTAACTTTGTTGTTCCTGAATTGATAATTTCAGTAACAAAATCTTTGAATTTGACTGCATTGGCTAGAGTTGCCCTCTTCAAAAAAACATGAACAACTGTAATGTCGCCTATTTTATCAGATTTGAAATCCATCCTTCATTATCACACATTTTTGTGTGTCAATATATGAATTCCGAATAAAATAGAAAACAAACTTACTGCAATAATTGAATAGAGTTGTACACTGCAATTTGGAATGCAGAACCATGCCTGTTGGCGGACAGACTTAGGGGAAAAGAAATAAGTCCAAATCCGCCTTTGGCGGACTTACGGAGAAATCAGAAATAAGTAGGACGAGATTGCACTTTTTAGTTTTCGGCTTACCTCGTTTTGCGGTTGAAGCGTGCTGCTAACTTTTATCCTTTACGTCTCGCATCTGCGTTTAGCATTAGCAATATGACAATTACGTATTTTTTAGAAATCTCTGATGAATCAAAAGTTATCTTTGAAGAGCTTTAAAAAAGAGAAGGCGAAGGTCGCCATGAAACTTTTTCCCTTCGCCAATCTTAAGGACGGAGCCTTATTGTGTGTGTGCAGTTATTTAGGCAATTGGCGTGCCGGAAAATTTCTCCTGAGTTTTTTGCTTTGGAATTTTTTGAACACTTCAATTTTATTTCATTTTACAAGTTTTCTTAAATGCTATTGATTTGAAACCGGAGAATTCCCTGCTGAAGACTGCGAATATTATTCGCATCAGACGAATATTATTCATGATGCTTTCTCTAAAAAGGAACACGAAAATTCAACGTAAAATCATCAAGCGGAGTTTTCTTTTCGATTGAAAAATTTGTCTGCTGCAAATTCATCTCTTCTGTTTGTGTAAAAAGGAATAAGTCGAGCTGGCTAAAAACCCATATCACCGCATAAGAAATTATTAGCGTATTTCTAACTCTGTACGATCTGTTGTAGTCATCATATTTCTGCGCTATCAAAATTTTGTCCGTCTCTTTTAGATAATTATTTTCTCTTCTTTT
>JBFLWC010000447.1:0-9504 GCA_040758415.1 Bacteroidota bacterium
TATTTTTTCAAAATAGCACGCGGATGACACAGATTATAACTGATTTACACGGATTTCACATTTGAAAAATTACTTTTGAGACAACCTCTACCAAGCGGAGTATACATTTACACAATCAGAGCCACCGCACAAACGGGGCGGGTAAACAATTTCGTTTTGCCAAGAAAGATGCTACTGATGAAAAAAGAAAAAATTATCACATACACTAAAAATTAGTCTGGAATGAAAAAGGATTTAATAAAACATGAGAGATAAAACAAAACTAATATTTCTAAAATCCTTATTAGTGATGATGATTTTCTCTATGAACTATCTATATGCCGGCACAACAGGTAAAATTGCCGGAAGAATAATTGATGTTGACACCAAAGAACCTTTGGTTGGAGTAAACATTATTATACAAGGGACAACTCTTGGTGCGACAACAGATGTTGAAGGTGAGTTTTACATCATTAATGTTCCGCCGGGTGTTTATAGTGTTAAAGTAAGTATGATTGGATATTCCACACAAGTCTTTGAGCAAGTCAGTGTTCAAGTAGATCTCACAACAAAACTCAATGTCGAGCTAAAACTTTCTTCAGTTCAAATCAGCAAGGAAATAATGGTAGTTGCTAAAAAAGAGATTCAAAAAGATTTAACTTCTTCCGAAAGAACTATGCAGTACGACCAAATTCAAAAGCTGCCATCGCGTGATGTAACCAGCGTTCTTAGTTTGCAAGCAGGGATTACTAAAGATGCCGGAGGTAATCTTCATATCCGCGGCGGTCGTACTACAGAAATTAATTATATGATTGACGGCGTGCAGGTATTAAATCCTATTAATCGCAGTGCTGGAATTAGTATTGACGATCAATCCATTGACGAACTTAAAGCTATCACTGGAACATTCAATGCAGAATACGGGCAGGCTCTTTCAGGCATTGTGAATATTGTTACAAAGAAAGGGAGTAGTAAGTTTAGCGCAATCGCATCGGCTTATGTTGGAGATTATTTTAGTTTAGACAAAAATTTATACTCTCTGATGGATAACAGACAGTGGGCAGAAGCTGCGGCAAACGCGCTCATCACAAAATCCGGACGGCTGAATTTCGATTTCTCAAAATATGGTATTAACTCTCCCGAACAATTGTCTAAAGCTCTTAAGAGCGGTGATAAGCCGTGGCAAACAAAAGAATCTTACTTGAGTTCTTATAATCCGGTAAATAATTATGATTTCCAGCTCAACCTTTCTGGCCCAGTCCCTTTATTAGAAAACAATATCTCCTACTTTATTGCCGGTCGTTATCAAAATCGTCCCGGTTATCAACTTGGCAAACGATATTTTATGCCGTGGGGTTTGTGGTCGCCGGTTATGGATTCTGTAAATAAATATGATACGCCAGACGGTAAAATTGTTCCACTTGATTGGTATAAAGGTTTTTCCGGACAAGCTAAAATCTTCTTCAATTTTAATAACCTGAACCTGAGCTATGGTATTTATTATAATAAAGATCAAAGCTACGGCGGAGGGCAAAAGTATTTACCGGATGGCGGCAGAAATTATTTTACAGATAGATACACACAGATTTTATCTATGACTTATGTATTTTCTCAATCAACATTGCTCGATTTCAAAGGGAGCTACTATTTGAGCGATCATAAAAATTATTTATACGAAGACCCTTACGATTATCGTTACATGCCAACCAAGGCGGGAGATTTCCAGGAGTTTATGTTTAAGCCAAAGCGCGAAGATGATATTGAGGTTAAGAATAATCCGAATGATTTTAGTTACTGGGGCAACGACGTTGTCAGAAGCAAAAATGTTAACAAGTATTTCTCATTTAACATTGATCTTACAAGTCAAATTGATAAGAACCATCTTATTAAACTTGGGGCTTCAGGGCGGTTTCACAATTTAGAGCAAAATTATTATTTGCTGCAATTTTCAGGAACGGATTACCGCCCGATAATTCCTGAACGTTCGTCTGCATTCAATAATTATTATTCTGCAAAACCAAAAGAGTTTGCTGGATACATTCAAGATAAAATTGAATTCGAAGAGTTGATAATTAATGTCGGCGTTAGATTCGATTATTTCGATTCCGACGGTCGCATTCTTGCCGATCCGCGCGACCCGCAAATCTATTCTCCGTTTAAGATAGACAACATTTACAAAAATTATTCGCCCGCTACGCCCGAAGATGAATTAATTGAATATACACCTGAAGAACGCGCGGCATTTTGGTATAAAAAGCCATCTGCAAAATATCAAATCAGCCCCCGTTTCGGTTTATCCTTTCCCATCACTGCCGAAGGGGTAATTCATTTTTCGTATGGTCATTTTTTTCAGAATCCGGAATTCCAATATCTTTATACGAATCCGAACTTTTGGATTACGGGTGCAGGCGCTCAAAATTTGGTTGGCAATGCTAACTTAAATGCAGAGCGAACCGTGATGTATGAACTTGGTTTACAGCAGCAGCTTTTTAATAATTTGTATCTCAACATAACAGGATTTTACAGAGATATAAGAGACTGGATAAGCACTGGCTTTCCGGTAGATACATACCGCGGGTTGACATATTACAGCTACATCAACAGAGATAATGCAATCGCAAAAGGCATCACAATTTCTGCAAATTATATGATCAGCAATTTCACAATTAACCTGGATTATACATACCAAAATGCAAACGGAACATCATCGGACCCGCGGGATGCGTATAATGATTTGAGTGCCGGACGCGCACCGCGAGTTCAGTTAGTAAATCTTAATTGGGATCAACCCCACTCGCTAAAGTTAGTGATAAACTATGCAAAGAATGATTGGTCTGGTTCATTAATCGGAATTTTAAATTCTGGCTTTCCATACACTCCTGAATTCAGCAGAGGAGAATTAACCGGTTCAAGTGCATTTATTGGTTTAAGAGAAAACAGCGAACGCCGGCCCGCTACATTTAATATTGATATGCGCCTTTCGAAAATTTTCAAATTTGGCAATTGGAAATTGCAAACATACCTGGACGTAACAAACTTGTTAGATACAAGAAATGCAAATTATGTATATGCAGATACAGGTTTACCGAATTTTACATTGCAGGATTATTTAAGCTGGTCGCGGCTTGTTGAAATTGGAAGCTCGAAAGAATATTTCGCTAATCCGGGGATGTATACTCCTCCGAGATTTATTCAATTTGGGTTTAGATTATACTATAACTGATGTTACGCACAATACTTTTGCTGAAGAATTCAGAAGTAAGTCTGTCCCGAAGGGATCCTCCGTAAGGAGTCCTTCGGACCTACGGGAAAGGATTTCTTACGGAGATATAATAAGTATGAATAAGGTTGAATATGAATAGAAATTACCGCATACCAATTTTTATAATTGTGATGTTTGCTCTATTGTTATCAAGCGGGAAGATAGATGCACAATCAATTGCAAGGGTTGGTACAACAGCTGCGGCGTTCTTGAAGATTGGTGTTGGAGCCCGCGCGCTTGGAATGGGTGAAGCATACACAACGCTGGCTGAAGATATTACAGGAATGTACTGGAATCCGGCAGGTATCTCGCGCATAGAAAAAATGCAGGCGGTTATTAATCATTTCGATTATATAGCCGACCTGTTTTACGATTATGGCGGCTTTGCAATGCCAATAGAAAACATCGGCACATTCGGCGCATTCATTGCCCGGTTAGGAATGCCGGACATCGAACGCACAACAATTCAAAGTCCAAATGGAACAGGTGAAAAAGTTTCTGCAAGTTCTTTTGTAATTGGCTTAAGTTATGCCCGCGCATTAACAGACCGATTCTCGATCGGCGGAAATGTTAAGTATGTCAGCGAATCAATTTGGCATTCGAGCGCATCGAGTATTGCTTTCGATGTTGGCGTTTTATACCGCGCATTTTTCAAAAATATTCGTATCGGTATGTCAATCAGTAATTTCGGAAGCGAAATGCAGATGAGCGGTAGAGATATGCTTGTTCAACACGATATTAATCCGATCTTTGAAGGTAACAACAGAAATATCAACTCTTATCTCGATACGGATAAATTTCCTCTTCCCATTTTATTTAGAGTTGGAATTTCTGCCAACGTTACAAAAGATTTTTTTGATGTTTCCGAACACGACTTTATAATTTCGGTAGATGCTATTAATCCAAACGACAATAAACAGTTTTTCAACATTGGGACCGAAATAAAACTCTTTAACAGATTTTCTTTAAGAGGAGGTTACAGACAATTTTTGCTACAGGATAGAGAAGGCGGTTTAACATTAGGATTTGGTGTACAATTAAATGTGATGAACATAGATCTCAATCTCGATTATGCTAACGTTGATTACGGCCGCCTGGATAATCAAAATAAATTTTCTTTGATACTTTCGTTTTAAGAAAGATGCTGAAGGAGTTAGTTGTATGAAATTTAGATTTTCGTTTCTTGCAATCATACTGGTGTGCTTTTTTAATATTTACGGTCAGGAGTCATACCGCGGCGACGCTAAATACCGTGCAAAAAATGTTCATTCGGGAAATCTCATACGTGTTACTTTTCATAACAATGGCAGGTTAGGTTCAATTAAGGGGGACCAAAGTGTTGCATATACAGGCGAGTGGCCAATTGGCAGCGGTAAAGTGCAGATGGGTAATACATCTTCTTATGTAATGTCTGAACTCCGAATTTCTAAAGGTGTTAATCCGGTTACAGGCAAAGAAGAATTTGAATACGTTACACCGGTTGTTTTTAGCGAAGGTTGGGACCCAAATTTATTTTCGAGTAATGCTCTTGGTACATTTTTAGGTTTCGAGCCGCTGCCGGGGTACCTTAATCTAACTCAAAAAGAAAAAGATCCAAACCATGCTGTTGCTATGAGTCACCAAGCTTATACCTGGCCGCCGTTCTGGCCCGATAAACTCGAAGACAAAATTGACCCCGGATGGAAAGGAAGATGGAACGGATACTTTGGTAAAGATCAACTCAATTCTGACGAAGAAAGTTATTACGTAATGGATGATAATCAATTCAAAAAAAGTTTGAAAGGACTTGAGTTACCAAAGCCAATTCCAGGTGACCCTAACCGCGGCGGTTTGGGATTAAGAGTTGGAGTGCGCGGTTTGCAGTGGTCTAATCCGGATGCGGAAGATGTAATTTTTTGGCTTTACGATATCCGCAATTTCGGAAAATTATTTTTAGATAAAACTTTGTTCGGAATTAATGTGGGCGCTTCAAGCGGCAGTCTTTTAGGTGAAAGCGGAGGAAACGAATATGCAGACGATGCTGCGCGCTTCTACCGCGAAAAAGGATTAGCCGTAAATTATGATATTGACAATATTGGTTTAAGAGGATACACGCCTGTACCCTGGGTCGGTTTTGCTTTTCTTGAAAGTCCGGGCAATCCTTACGATGGAATTGATAATGACGGTGATGGAAATGATCCTGCAAAGCCCGGCGGAGGAACAGGAAAAATAATCTCGGAAGACGACTTTGTTAAATTCTATAAAGTCGGCGATCCGATTGTTCTGATTGATTATGAGAGCGAAAAATTTACACGCAGGATAAGTCAAATGCCGGCTGAAGGAATTAGATTTGAACGTAACGGCAGAACATCAATTATGAAACCAAACTCGCCTCTTATAGAAGTTCCCCGCAACGGCGTTGATGATAATCTTAACGGTCTAATTGATGAAAGCGATGGAACAATAACACAGGATTCAATTAAGTATTACTTATATATTCGATCGGAATTTAATAAGAGAGATTACAGAGCAATTAATTATTTTACAGGTGATGGACTGCAGAACAAATTGATTGACGAACGGAGAGATGACGGAATTGATAACGATGGAGATTGGGACCACCAGTTTGATGATGTTGGCCTTGATGGGAAACCCGGCACCGGAGATTTTGGCGAAGGCGATGGACTGCCGACACCCGGTACAATTGATTTACCCGGCGAACCAAACATTGATCGTGTTGATGTTGATGAATCCGATCAAATTGGTCTAACCAGTTTTAAGTTTTACAGGTACGGCACACTAACTTATAGTAACGATGATCAGATGTGGGAATTCTCACGCCCCGGATATTTCGACAATCGTACAACTGAAGTAGCAGATTACGATTATGTTTTTGCATCAGGTTATTTTCCGCTTCGTCCACAGCAAAAAGAATTTTTTTCTATTGCGATGGTTTACGGATGGGATGAAACAGACATTCTGAGGAACAAAGATGTTGTTCAGAAGATTTACGATTCCAACTACAACTTTGCAGTAGCACCGATTAAACCAACATTGCGCGCTGTTGCAGGCGATGGTAAAATTACTTTATACTGGGATGAAAACGCTGAAGCAAGCTTCGATCGTTTTTTGAAAGTATACGATTTTGAAGGATACAAAATTTATAAAGCATCGCATTACACATTTGGAGATGCCGGCTCTATTACTGATGGATTGGGATACGAACGTTTCAAAAAACCGGTTGCAATCTTTGATAAGATTGACGGCATATACGGATATTTCCCGAAAGATTTTGGCACAGGCGTTCTTTTCAATTTAGGAAATGAAACCGGATTGGTTCACTCTTATGTTGATAAAGATGTAATTAACGGTATTCGCTATTACTATGCAGTAACTGCGTATGATAAAGGCGATGCTGCTAAAAATATCGGTCCCTCTGAAACTACAATCTACCTCAACGTTGACCCTTCAGGCAATCTGCAATTTGCTCAGAACGTTGTAGCTGTTACACCTCAACCACCTGCCTTAGGATATGAGAAAGCAGATTTTGACGTTATGCCTAAACTTGCCGGAAGCGGTGTTACAAGCGGTTTAGTCGGCGTCAACATTGTCAATCCCGATTCCCTTGTTGACGGTGATGATTATGAAGTTCAGTTCCTAGATCAGTCTATAGATAAAATAGATAACAACTTCAACGGATTGATTGATGAGCAAGATAAGAACGAACTGCTTCCAACTGTAACAACGGGATTTGTTCTTAAAAATCTTAGTCAGAAATTAATTTATGATTCTGTATGGTTTAAGGAATATCGAAAGACAAATGAAGGAATAGTGTTGATCAAAAATTTATTTGATGATAGAGACGGCGACCCGAACACAATGACGAAAGTTTTGGATGGGATGGAAATTTTTGTAAAGAATCCTGAAGCCGGTGTTGTTGATAAACCCGAGGCAGGAATTAACAAAGGAATAAAGTGGAGTAAAAATATAGACTACACAAAAAGTTATGATCTGAAGTTCGGTCAATTTAAGCTGGGTGGATTCAAACCGGGCACGCCATATCCGCGTCAGTATGAAATTGTATTTTACAACGAGATAGTTGATACATCGGATTTGATAGGTGTTCCGCTGGCTGCAACTGGAAGACCTATTCCACTTCCTAAATCTCCCGTGAATTTCAAAATATTCGATAAGCAATCCGGAGAGAGAATTAGATTCGGATTTGTTGATGCTTCCGTTGACGCAAAACTTGCACCGAAAGGATTCTTCTCTGCTAAAGACAATATAATTTTCTACGAGAAGTTAAAGCTTGCACCTATGGGAAATGATTCAACACTGATAACATTTAGTTTGTTAAACAACTCGGATGAAGATACTGTATTTTACAAAACACACAACCGAATTTTAGGAGTTGGTGATACATTAAGTTTATATCCGGATTTGCCATTCAACGGCAGCACAAAATTTATTTTCAAGGTTAGAGGACAAAAGATAAATATAGAAACAGCAAAGAGCGAGTTAAGCAGAATTAGAGCAGTGCCTAATCCTTATGCTGTAACAGCTTTGTGGGAACCGCAAAATCCTTATACGTCCGGTAGAGGTCCGCGGGTGATTCAGTTTATTAATTTACCTCAGAGATGCACAATAAGAATCTTTGCTGTTGATGGGACTTTAGTGAGGACTCTTGAACATGAATCGAGTATACGCGATGGAGCCGAGAGCTGGGACTTGATGACGAAAGACAACATGGATGTTGCTTATGGAGTATACGTTTATCACGTTGATGCGCCTGGAATCGGTCAACACATAGGAAGATTGTTAATTATAAAATGAGAAAAAATATTTCTTCCGATAAGAAGAATGAAGAATAAATTTCTACATAAAAAAATTGTGGGCTCTTTAATATCAACGGCTCTTCTTTTTTTAATGATTGTTTTTCTAACTGCAAGTTCTAATGAACCTCTCGTTGCTGAATTTGGAAAAAACCGGATTACTCTTGAAGAATTTAAAACCGCTTACCTTGATGTTGTTAAGAAACCGAAAGTTTTTGATTCCAAACAGCTGAGAGAAGATTTTTTAGACGAACTGATCAGAAGCAGATTACTTGCCATCGAAGCCAAAAGATTAGGTTACGATAAAAATGAATTGTACAGTTATAAAGTTGACAGCTACCGGGATAAGTGCCTTCGCGATGTTCATTATGAAAAAGTGATTAAACCGAAAATAAAAATTACAGAGAAGGATGTTGAAGAAGTTTATCAATTCTCTCAAGAAGAAAGAAAAATCAATCATCTGTTTGTAGAAACTAAAAGTGAAGCAGACACGCTCTATCAAATGTTAGAGAAGGGATTTACTTTTGAAGAGCTTGCGAAAAATGTATTTAAGGATTCTTTGCTTGCAAATTCTGGCGGAAATCTCGGCTGGGTTTATTGGGATCAACTAGATTATGATTTAGCAATGGCTGCATTTCGTCAGCCGTTAAATGCTTACTCGAAACCGGTTAGATCACAGTTCGGTTATCATATAGTTAAAGTTACGGATTTCAAAAAGAAACCTCTTATAACCCGTAGTGAATATGAGGTACACAGAAGAAAAGCAAAGTATTTATTGGAATATAAAATAGGTGAAAAATATTCGTATGAGTATATTAATAAAATGCTGAAGAATTCTAAGACTGTAGTTTATTCAAAAGTATTAAGTTTTGTTCAGGAAAAACTTGCGCAAAAACTAAAACGCAAGCCGACTCCATTCGATCAGATGAATGAACTGCAGCTTCGGGAAGAAGAAGTAAAATATATCGAAACAAATTTATGGGATGAACGTAATCAAATAATGGCAATAGTTGAAGGCAAAAATTATACGATTGGAAATTTTATTGGTGCTTTAAATTATATTCCATACGAAATTATTTATAGCAGCTTCAAAAAAACATTCGACTTTGCACTTAGGGATTTTATTTTGACTGAAGAGGCAAAAAAACTTGGCTTGCAGAAATCCGATAAAGTGCAGCTAAAAACAAAATTGTACAGCGAATTTTTACTTCAGCTTGAATTAAGGAAAAATATTGTGGGCAAAGTAACAGTTAATGAAAACGACCTAAAGAAGTTCTATGAAGATAATCATGCAAAATTTAAGGAGGCGACATTTGAGCAGCTACACGATACAATCAAAGATATTGTAATTAATCAAAAGAAAAGAGATGCAGTCCCGGAATATTTAAAGTCATTAATAAAGAATGTCAGAATCAAAAAGAATCTTTCTCTTATTCACAGCTATTATGATGC
>JBFLWC010000448.1:0-6885 GCA_040758415.1 Bacteroidota bacterium
GCATGATGTGTCGGACCGTACCCGCCTTCGATATAAGCCGAGCCAATTGCAAGCAAAAATTCTACATTAGAAGTATCTGCCTGCCAGTAAAATTTTTGACCGCCGCTAAGTTTACCTTCAACAAACTGATCACTCATTGCTTTGCCCGTAAAATAGAGCGAGCCCTGACATACAGTTGTATGACCATGTGCATTTGTTGAGCCGAAGGATTCACTGATGAAGCGTTTAATAAATTCCGATCTTCCTGCTTTGAGCCGTCCCCATACAAAACTTACCTGGTTATTCTTTGGTCCAAAATCCGGATGTTCTGCATCGATCAAAGTATCTAAATGATCTGCAAATTTCTTTTTGAATTCTTCTACTGCTGCTTTCTTTTCTTCGGGTGTTTTTTTCTTCCTTATCTCATTAACGGCTGTCGACATTTCTTTTGCTACTTTTGGATCTTTCAAAGCAAAGAAACTTTTCAATCCTTCAACTACTCTGTTTTCTTCACCCTTAACATTACCAAACAGTTTTCCGCCTTCAGCAATTTCTGTTACAGCTTGTTCAAAAGAGATTGCCTTCCATTTATTTTCTCCACGTTTTCCAGAACGCTTAAGTACTTTTACTATTCTGTACGGGTCGTAAGCTGTCTGTAAACCAGCTTGACCTTTAGGGCACAAAGCTCCGTTGATGTTTATAGATTCACTAAGCGGAGTTTTCATCGAAATGCTTGGCACCATCGTCCACGGGCTGTACGGATTTCCTTCAATCTTAACAGCAACGCCGTCAAGCAATTTCACTTTTATTCCGCATCCGGTATTGCATTGAAGGCATACGGAGTGAACTATGTTTTCAGCTAAAGAAAGCTGAGATGCTTCTTCAGGGGTTAATGAACCCGAATTAGCTTTCGCAATTAAATTTTGCGCCCAGCTAAATTGGCTTAATACAACAGCGCCGCCGCCAAGGAGTGCAGTGGTTTTCAAAAATTCTCTGCGGTTATTTCCAGTTTCTATTTTTTCGTTTTTACTTTTCATTTTCGTTCCTCCTATTCGTGGCATTTGAGACAAGTTGCATCCAGGTTATCATGAACAAACCTGACCGCAGGCGAAGTTTTGGCGCCTGCATTTAATACAAAACTCTGTTTCGATTTTATATACTGTGATACGATGCTCGCAGGATTGTTCGCGTCTCCAAAATACATTGCTTGTCCCGTGCATGTTGAAACACATGCCGGAAGGATACCATTTTCAATTCTATCAATACAGAAATGACATTTTCTTGTTGCGTCTTTTGTTTCTTTTCTGCTGAACTCCTTTCCGTATTCTTTTGATTTCATTTTTTCATACGGCTGAATTGCAGGCGTATTATCCGTGTAGTTTTTCCCCTCGTCATAATAAAGAGCATTAGAGTAAGGACACGCTTTCTTTGCCGCCTGAAATACTTTTTTCCCTTTCATCTTATTGTAATCTATTGTAACAATTCCATCTGGGCGGATACTCATAGAGCCCGGAATAATTTTGTTTGCTGCATCAACGCAAGTTGGTTTTTCGCATTGCATACAGTTTGTTGGCATAAAGAAGCGTTTTAATTCCGGGTATTCACCGTCTTCAATTTCCGGAACTACCCGGTATGTAACACCGGCAGGCAAATTGTTTTGTGCAATACAAGCAACGGCACACGCGTTACAGCCAATGCACTTGCGTGTATCAATAACCATTGCCCATTTTCTTTCCTGAATTGGCTTCTTTAATGCTACTTTTAATTCCGAAAGCATTGTTAGTGTATCATTTTTTTCAGCGCTAACGAACGGCTGAGCTGCTGCTTCCTTAGAATTGAGAACTGTAGAGATAACTATAGAAGCTGCCGCTGTGCCGGTAATTGCGCCGCCAGTCTTTGTAAAGAAAGAGCGGCGAGAAATTTTTTCATTTAAGACTTTAGTCATATTGATTACTCCTAAACTTTTTTAAACAATCTCAATACTGAAACCAATTAGACGGTTTACATTATTTATAAACAAAAAAGAAGGACACTCTTGCAACAACGTCAGCATCTTTTTTTAGACCGGCAGAACTCTTATCTGAAAAACTGTTTACCCAGATGTTTGGCATTATATGAACATCTTTGATCGGCATGTAGTCGAGACCAACAACAAAAAAGTTTTCGTTAAAACCCGCGTTGCTTATTTTGGTATCCGGGTTGTAGAAATCATAACGCACAAATCCGTTCAAGCCGCTTGTCAACGGGGCCCAAGCAAAAAGTGCAATCGCAAATGGAGTTTGATCTAAACCGGCTTTGCTCGATTTCTTCTGGATTTGCTGCAGCGCTTCAACTCCAACTGTAAAATCTGAAGTTTGATATCCGGCAAAGCCCTTGAGTGTTGTTCTATCTTTATCGAGTGCTGCAGGTTCATAATCTGCATAAGCTTCTACAATGAATCCTTTTGTCAGCTTAGCATTTAACACACCGTAATATTTTTTATACTTATCTTTTTCAGCAGTTGTACCGCCTCCGTTTGCAATCATAAAACCGTAGCCGTAATTCCCTTCTGCATCAAATTTACCGCGCAGCGCTACACCAAAGTCGGTTGAATTTCCCATTTTTCTAAAATCAGCTACTGTTTTTTCAACAGAGCGGTAGTTCCAAATCTTTTCCGATACTCCCCACGACCACGTTGGTGTTGGATATAAACCAATGCCAAGACTAGCGTAAGGAATTATATCTTTCCACTCAAGGTATGCCGTCTTAACAAATATTCCGTAGCGGTCTTTGCCATCAAGTGAACCATCATTTCCTTCTAATAAAAACTGTGCAGCAAACTTCTCGTTAAATGTGTGATCATAATACAAGTAGAGGCGACGGAACTGAAATGCCTGGTCGGCTTTTTTCACTTTTGAATACTGTGATGATGAAACTTCTTTTTCATTACCGCCGAGTTTGTAAAAGTAATCGCCAAACAGATATCCGTGAACTTTGCCAGAGGGTTTGTCTTGGGCTAAAATAGTAATTGAAAAAATAGTTGTAAGAACGAGCAGAAGAAGTTTTGATTTCATGATTCTAATCCTCTTTTATTTTAGTGAAGTTATTAATTGAACTTAGTTCTTTTTTGAATTCTCGAATTCCTTTTCCAATTCCCTTAGCTAGTTCAGGAATTCTTTTTGCCCCGAACAAAAGAAAAATGACTGCGATAATTAAAAAAATTTCTGTTGTGCCTATGTTGCCAAACATTGTAATTCCTTTTTTACTGTCCTATATTTATCTCAACTTGAATGCCATGAGAAAAATTTTGTATTTATGAATTATATAATGGATAAATTACACCCAATCTTATTTGGCAGACCATTTTTGAACGATAGCGACATTTAATGGACGCTCTTTCTTAATGATAACTCAACCTTGGCTTAACAATGAGGTAACACTGAAATTTTATGTTCGTTTCAACAAACAAGGGAAAAAAACATGTCCAATAAGATTTTATCAATAGAAATGGGAACAAAGTACTTTCTGTCGGCGAAACATACGACAACCCGCCAATTATAAAACTAAATGAAGGCGATTATACAATCGAAGTGAAAAATGTTAATGAAATTGTTACCAAAAAGATTTCGGTGAATTATTGCAACATACGCGTAAAATTTTAGATACCTATCTTCAATTTTTCGATTTTATTTTTCAATGTAGAAGAAGGCAGTCCTAAAAGCTCTGCCGCTTTTGCTTTGTTCCCACCCGTCCTTCGCAGAACATTTTTTATTAACTGGATTTCAATTTCTTCCATTATTTCGTTAAACGATTTATTTGATTTCTGATAGAGAGTTAAATCAGTCTGCTCGGCAGAAAAAAATTCCGGCGGAAGATTATCGGCAGCAATACAATCATTGCACATCAAAACCAACCTTTCGGCAATGTTTTTTAATTCACGAACATTGCCGTTCCATTTATACCCGGTCAAAATCTCTTCAACTTTCTTAGCTATCTTTATTTCCTTTTTCCCGGCAAATTGATTTACAAAAAATTTAAAAAGTGGGGGAATGTCTTCTTTTCTTTCACGCAACGGTTTTATCTGCAGCGGTATTACATTTAATCTATAATAAAGATCTTCGCGGAAACTACCTTGTTTGGCTAGTTCAAGTAAATTCTTTTTTGTCGAAGCAATTACACGTACATCTATCTTAACCGGCTTGGTGCTGCCTACGCGTTCGATTTCTTGTTCTTGCAATACACGAAGCAACTTTACCTGAACATCCAACGGAACGTCGTCAATATCGTCTAGATAAATAGTGCCGCCGTCTGCAGTTTCAAATCTTCCAACGCGTTGTTTTTCTGCGCCGGTGAATGCACCTTTTTCGTGCCCGAACAATTCGCTTTCAATTACTTCTCGTGAAAGGATGGCACAGCTGACTTTTATAAGAGGTTGAATTTTTCTGTTTGAATTGTAGTGAATTAAGTTGGCAACCAATTCTTTGCCGGTGCCGGTTTCACCTGTAATTAAAATCGTTGAGTTTGAGCATGCAACAGTAAGAATTGTTTTTCGCAGTTCTTTTACATAGTCACTTTCACCTACAAAATTTTCAAGGGAATACTCCGATGAAAATTCTCTCTGATAGTTTAGATTCCGGTTCTTTAGAGAAAGAACTTCCGAAATTTTCTCGAGTATTAATAAAAGTTCCTGAGTGTTGAATGGTTTTGTTAGATAATCGTAAGCACCGCGTTTCATAGCATCAACTGCATTTTCAACTGCACCATAAGCAGTCATCATTATAATATAAATATCCGGATGAATTGATTTTACCTTTGATAAAAAATCCAAACCACTCATTGCCGGCAGACGGATATCCGAAAGAATTATATTGCTGTTATTCTTGATTAAAAATTCTAAAGCATTTGTTGGGTTATCGAAAGCCGTTACAGAATAACCGGCATCCAGCAAATCATCTTTCAGAGTTTCACGGAGTATCTCTTCGTCCTCTACGATTACAACAGATAATTTTTTCATAATAGTATGCTCAACAACTAATCAGTTAGTTTTGGGGAAATAAAGCATCACCTTTGTTTCCTCGCGGACTTTGCTTGCAATAGTTATTCTGCCGTTATGTGCTTTAATAATGTTATACACTATCGACATGCCTAAACCGGTACCTTGCCCCACCGGTTTAGTCGTAAAAAAAGGATCAAAAACATTGATAATATTTTCTTCTGCAATTCCAATGCCTGTGTCTGTTACACTTACAACAATTTCAGATTCTTTTTCGCCAACATCAATTGAGATTCTTTTTTCACATTTCCCGTTTTTCAAACAATTTTCTTCAATGGCGTCAATAGAATTTATTAAGAGATTCACAAACACTTGTTCAAGTTCGTTTTTGTTCCCCAGTATTGGAGTAAGCTTGCTGTCAATATTTTTTGATATCGCTATTCTCTGCTTCTCTAAACGGTGCGCAACAAGCAGCAGTGAATTTTCAATTACGTCATTTAAAAAAACTTGCTTAAAATCAGTATAATGTTTCCGAGAAAAATTTAGAAGATTAGATACAACCTTCTCAATTTTATTAACAGCATTATCAATCATATCTAAGTATTTGCTGTTCTGTTCAATTTTGTTGGGCGATTCTTTAATTCTCCTTAAACAGTTTTGTATGCCGGCAATAGGACTGTTTATTTCGTGTGCAAGTCCGGCGGTTAATGTTCCCACAGTAGCAAGTTTTTCGGATTGTAAAAGATGGCTTTGTGCCTTTTGTAATTCAATATAAGTTGTTTCAAGTCTGTGTATCATCTCGTTAAAACGATTGGCAAGAATGTCAATTTCATCTTCAGCTCTGAAAAGCATTCTAAATTTGTTTAAAAATTTTTCCCTTACTCTAATTTTCTGAATCTCTTTCTTGCCTATTTGAGTTAGATCAAAATTATCGGCTGTATTCTGAATCGATTTAATTGGATCGGTAATAAATTTTGCGAAAACAATAGCACCAATAATTCCAACAATTAGAAACAACAACACCATAATCCAGAAAACGTTTACTATAGTTTGAACATCGTGCTCAAGGGCGTTTTGTTTAATTCCTAATCTTAACGTTCCAACTTTACTGCTGATAATCGGCACGGCAATATCAAGAATAAAAGTTTCGGACTTCCCTTTTAATAAAACACGCTGCGAACTACTTTCAGAATTATCCGAAACATAATTTGCTGTTTCCAGCCCCTGCGGAAAACTGCTTTCAAAAGTGTTAACAATGACAGCGTTATTTTCTTCTAGTACAAAAATGTAACTGACCGAGGGATCGGTCGATTTAATATTATCTATAATATTTTGCATGGCTACATGATCTTCGAACAAGAACGATGGAACAATCTGCTTCGCTAAACTTTTGGCTATAAACAAACCGCGTTTTTCACTTTCTGTTTTTAAAGCACTCTGAACATTACGATAAATTAGTACAGAGTTAATTGTTCCGAAAATAATTACTATTGTAATAATTGCGATGGAGAATTTCCAGAAGAGCGGCAGATTGAACTTTTTAATTTTATTTTTGATAAGCTGCATCGTTTCCCAAAACAAATTTATCAATCATTATCTTGTTCAAAAGTTCACGCCCTTCCGGGTCGTTGTGCATATTCAGCATAATGTTCCTTAATTTCTCTTTCAGCGAATCATTCATTCCCGGCTGCACAACAAATGGCGGTATCCCATATTCTTCCGATTTGCCGATCACCAATACATTTTTTACTCTGCCCGGTTGATTTATTTTTAAGAATTCATAAACTAAACCGTCAACAGTTGCTCCATCTACTATCTTTCTTTCAACAGCCTGAATAGAATAATCGTGAGCATAAGTATAAATAGTTTTCGAAAAAAAGTCGGCTGCTCTTTCTTTTTTTTGTTTTAATAAATTTAGAACATAAGTACAGCCG
>JBFLWC010000449.1:0-2171 GCA_040758415.1 Bacteroidota bacterium
CCTGCCGGTTTTCCTCCATCAAAATGAGGAAGCGGTGCTATTTCAAATTGTTTGGCTGCATCTTCACTATTTTTGTTAAGCATGTACCATTTCAAAAATCCGGGCCAGCCGCGCAAAAAAATTCCATCGTTCTTTAAAAAGTAATTGTAACTTTCCGTTTCTTTAAAACTAGAAACAACTGTTGGAGAAAGTTTGTATTTGTGAACAAGATCGACAAGAAGCTGTAAAGATTTTTCTGCGGCGCGAGTGTTTAATCTAACCGAATCGTTTACAAAAAGTTTTTCGTTCTGGGATTCCAGCAACTCCACAAAGCTGCACATCAGCCCTTCATAATTATCTGCAGGGAAAAGATAGAACGGGTTTCCGGTTGATTTCAATTTTTCTCCGAGACGAATAAATTTTTCCCACGTGATAAAATTATCTAATTCATTTTTCACTGCCGTGTAATCTGGAAGTTTTTTAAGAAGATCGCTTCTGTAATACATTAAACCGATGTCAAAGTAGAGCGGAACTGCAACAAGTTGATCTTTGTAAAAACACGACTCAAGCGCTTGAGGAATAATTTGATTGCGCAGCGGCACCGGGAAATAATTGCTTAACGGCTCGGTCCATTTTGCGAATCTTGGAACCCAAATTTGATCAACCGAAAATAAATCTACGCGGTCGCTCTTACTTCGCAGATAACGGATTAATAATTCCTTCCGTTCATTAGTGCTGAATTTTTCAAACGGAAGATCGATCGGCACTACTTCAATTTTGCCTTTGTACAGTTTGTTGAATCTATCAATAACTATTTTGTGACTCGGTGAGATGTTATCGGCAAAATAAATTTTTCTAACTCCGCTTTTTGTGATTATCAGGTAATCTCCGAATAGCGACATAAACACAAAAACTGTTAGCACAAGAATAGTAATTGCTGCAATCGAAAAATAAAACGTGCGGAAATATGTTTTGAATTTTGTCATCTATTTGATGCGATAGTTGTTCCGCCTTAGGCGGATAGCAATATTGTAAATGTGATTAGACCGGTTTATTTGAGTCAACAGTATTGACACAAATAAATATAGTCTCACGGTAAATTAGATTTTTTTATTCTCTCATAAACTTTGAACCAGCTTGAAAAGTTTGGTGCATACGGAAAAGCCATCATTTGTCCGCCGAAACCGAATCTCCTCATCACAAGCATATTAGCCGAAGAAACCTTCAGCGATTTCAGCACGGTTTCGTTTATTTGAATTCCGAAATCAGCAGCAAGTTTGGCTGTTGTTTCATGAAGTTTTTTATACATTTTCTCCGTTCGCAAAATATTTTTTATATCGTCCTTCGCCTCTTCAAACGAATCTAACTTAATCTTTTTTCCTTCTCTTTTATCAAGAAGTTTGATAATCGAAAATCCTTCCGGAATTTTTATCGGTCCATAAACTTCGCCAACCTTCATTTGCGAAGCGGTCTTTCCTAACTCTCCATTTTTTGAAACCGAAAAAAAATTAAACTCACCGCTGCGTGCTTTAAGCGAATCTCGCATAGTATATTTAGCGGCAAGCTGCATAAAATCGGCACCTTTATCAAGCTCTTCTAAAATAAATTGAACCGTCTCAAGGTTATCTGTGAGTATTTCAGCAATCTTTACTTCATCAGGGTGCTGCACCACTTTGTTTGCTTTAATAAAAAATTGCAGCGCCTCTTCATCTGAAATGGGTTGATCCTTAAAAATTTTTTTCATCATTCCGTGTGAAAGATAATATTCTTTCCACATCTTAAGCTGCTCTTCAACTTCGGGTAATTTATCATATCTTCTTTTCAATGCTTCCCGTGCAAGCAATTCATTCTGAATAAAATTTTTAACGTATGTGTTGAGCAGGCTTTTTACTGCTGTCCCGCTTCTCATTTCAATTTCTGCCGGGGTGATTTCTGTCGAAAAATCTTCCATAGCCATGTTATCAATAAATTGATTCAACGAAACCGGACTTTTTTGAAATTTCACAAACATAGCGTTGAGTTCTTGTATGCTGAAAAATTTTTTAATTTCTGAAAATTCTCTCTCATTCAACCGGATTCTATTAGTTTTCCCAAAATTTTGTTGATTGTTTTTGAGATAATTAAAAATGGCAGCAGATAATTTATCAAACAGCATGCGGTCTGCATTTATATTTATTCCCTTGAAGAAGTTT
>JBFLWC010000450.1:0-3169 GCA_040758415.1 Bacteroidota bacterium
ATATTTTTGAGGCGTGTAATTTGTTATCTCTGCGTCGTTAAAATTTCTGAGCGCGTTAATATCGTACTTTGCCAAATCGCCTTTGGATTTATCTTCTCCGAGAGGCGGATTTTTTAACCAAACATATTTTTTTGATTCATCAACTTTCTGCCTCTCTTCTTTAGAGAGAGAAAAAATTTTAAATCCTTCCGAAGTGTAACCGGAATAAAGAATTGTGCCGTTAGAATCAACAGTTGGATTGAACGCACCGCCTACAACATTTGTGATCCTTCTTGATTCCTTCTTCTCAAAATCATATTTGTAAAGATTAAAAATACCGGTCTCATCGCTTGCGTAAATTAAATTACCTTCGTCATCAAAAACCGGGTCGCGGTTATCAAAGCCATTTTTAATAATAAACTCAAAACCACTTCCATCAACATTTACTTTGGCAACCTCGCGGCTGTTATGAAGTGAATAACCGAAGACAATGTAATTTCCATCCGGAGAAAATTTAGGGTTGAAGACTTGTTCTCCGCCGTTGAAGAATGTGAGTTTCTTAAATTCTTTTCCGTCTGCGTTCACTATACCAATATTTGTAGAACCATCTTTCTGAAACAGGAAGACAAATTTATTCCCGTCTTTTGAAACGCCCGGATTGTTAGCACGCAAGCCGAAAGTAATTCTCTTATCCTCATCTTTATCAACATCATAAATGTATAGATCGTGAATGTTTGCCATACGCGGATTATCCTGACTCAGCTTTGCATATAAAATTTTATTTTGTCCGGGCAAATAAGCAATTGAAGATCTTACGCCGCTGATAAGCGATTTTTCTTTCTTCGTCTCAAGATTCATTTCATACGCAGAAGACATTGCAAAGTAATCGTGGCTTTTGCTTGAGATGTAAATTATTTTTTTGCCGTCGGAAGAAATAGCCGGATAAAAATTTCCGAATCCATCACCCGAAATAATTTTTCCTTCAATGCGGTTGGATAGAACATCTTTGATCCGCTCTTTGTAATCCGACTTTAAGAACGAACTCCACTCATCGTAAATCCGATCACCGTCTTTCCCTAATACATCCTTAAAAGCAGCATCAATTGTGAAGTTTGTTGGCTTTCCAAGTTTACGGGAAATTTCCATCAGTTTATCCTCGCCATATTTTTGCGCAATGTAACGCGTGAGCGCAAAACCGGAATTGTAAACAGATTCGTTGCCGAGCGATGTTTTATCGAAAACCCCCATCTGATTCCACGTTAACATTTTGTTATCGAGCGCATAAGAACGTAAAATCATATCGCGGTGCGTGTCCCAATCATCGTAGCTAAAATCTTTGCGCATAAACTGAGCAGTACCTTCTGCAAACCAAGCCGGAACATTTATTGTAGCAACAGGATACGAGCCGATAAAATTCGGAAAACCGTATAAAATATCCTGCCTTCGTTTCTCTTCGTAATTAAGAAATTGCAGATAAATTGCAGGAACACTTCTGCTAAGTTTCATTGCAGATTGAATCTGCACCATGTGCGTGAACTCGTGAGAGATTACATTGCGCAGCCAATTGTGAGAGCCGCGCAGATCGAAATCGAGGGCGCTTGCCCAGATCTCAATTTTGTTGTCGAAAAAATATGTTGCACCGTTCGAGTAATCGTCAATATCTTTGATTACAAAATGAACAGTTTCCGGTTCGTATTCGTACAGTGAAGTGATCGGAGCCCAAACTTCGTCTGCAATTTTTGCAACAGTGCGCGCTGTTCGTTCCGCTTCGGGGTGGTAATGAACATAAATCTTTTTCCCGCGTATCGTCAGCCACTCGTAATCGGGTTGATACTCGTTAAACTGTGCGGCTATAATAAGCGGAATAAAAAATAAAACGAAAAAAAAATTTCTCATAGGTGTGTAATCTGGATTTGAAAAATCATTTAATGACGGCAATCTTTATAACTTTACTTGCAGTATTTCCACTTTCTCCTTTAACTTCAACCTGTGCGTAATAAACTCCGCTCTGAACTTTGCTTACGTTCCAGGTTGTCTCGTTATCAAGTCCGCCGCTGGCGCGGTTCTCAAATTCTGCCGTTAACTCTCCAGCAATATCAAAGATTTTTATCCGAACGCTGGAGTTCTCGCTAACATAATATCGAATTTTTGTTTCATCGCCATAAACGGGATTGGGCCAGTTATAAACTTTATCCGTTGGAAAAAATTCCACAGCTTGTTGAGAAGTTGACGGTCCGATTACAAACGAAGTATTCATTGCATCGCCAAATTCTCCGCTCCAATATAATTTGCCCTGAGTTGGTGCAAGGTTCCAAACATAGAGTTGATTTGTCTGATCCAGTACTGCAAGATATGGTTTATAAGTTGGAATAGGCCCCGCAGTTGGTAATTCTTCACCGAACAGAATTGAAGTTGCCGCACTTTGAGCACCGCTTGAAAGAGGAAATCCATCAACAACTTTTCCAGCTACGGCATTTATTGCGTAAACTTTGCCTTTGTCTGTGAAAGCAATTACTTCCGCAAAGCCGTCGTTATCCAGATCAACAGCTAACGGGGTCCCAATAAAATTTTCTCCGTTTGGTTCTTCAAATGGAAAATTGTTAGCCGCAGCGCCGATAAAATTGTATGCCTCAAGAAAACTGCCGTTTGAAACAAGAATGTAATTTTGTCCGTCTTTGTAAAGATCAGCAACAGCAAAGGAATTAATTGTTGTTTTCGATTTCACCTGGAAGCTGGAAATAATTGTTCCCTCAGTTGCCATTAAAAAAGTATTTTCGTTAAGAAGAATGATTGATACGTACCTGCCATTTGAATCTTTAGTTAGCACAGCTTTTTTTGAATCGAGCCCAAATGACGATACAATATTTACGGTGGTACGCACAATAAAATTTTTAGGCAGAAGAATTGTGTAATAATTGCCGGCTACTCCAAAATTAATCACGGCATCATTCCCTTTATAAAAAGTATAATCTGCTGGAACAAATTGATTTATACTCAGCAAATCATCTGCCCGAACGGCAAATCCGAACCCGTCATTTGTACCGATCAAAATTTTCGGGACAGATGAAGTTACCTTATCAACAGCAATTGTTGTGATCTTTGAAAGTACATCAACTGTTTTGAATGATTCTTTGCCCGAAGAGTTTGAATAAATATTCAGCAGCTTTCCTTTTGAGCCAATCAAATATTC
>JBFLWC010000451.1:0-3842 GCA_040758415.1 Bacteroidota bacterium
AACTTAGCTATTGTCAAGCATATTTTTTTTTTCAGATTTCTCTAAAATATATTTCATAATTTAATTGTGAGTCTATAAACGTTACCGCGTAAATCATCGTGTAAATAAACCCGGAGATAAAATGAATCAACAAACCGAATCAGTCAACCCGGCAACGGGTGAGAGTATTGGTTTTTCAAAACTACATTCCATTGCCGAGTTGAAAACAATGGTTCGGCATGCCAAGGAAGCGCAGAAGTTGTGGGAACAATTTTCTGTTGAAGAGAGAGTGAAACTTGTTTTGAAGATTAGAGATTATTTGATCGAAAATGCCGACCGAATTGCCGAAATAATTTTCCGCGATAACGGGAAAACGCGGATAGATGCTTTTGCAACAGAAGTTCTGACAGCAATGATGGCGGTTTCATACTATTGTAAAAATGCAAACCGTTTTTTACATCCTAAAAAATTAAAAAGTGGCAACATTATTTTAATCAACAAGCGGAGTAAAATTATTCGCGTTCCTTATGGCGTTGTTGGAATAATTTCCCCCTG
Source organism: Bacteroidota bacterium (assembly GCA_040758415.1). GTDB lineage: Bacteria > Bacteroidota > Ignavibacteria > Ignavibacteriales > Melioribacteraceae > Fen-1258. The sequence goes on from JBFLWC010000451.1 coordinate 535, forward strand.
GAACTATCCATTCTCAATTCCTTTTTCCGAGGTTGTGATGGGATTACTTGCCGGCAACGCAGTTATTTTGAAGACTGCATCCGAAACTCAAATGGTCGGATTAGCTTTGAAAGACGCGGTAAAATCGGCTAATCTTCCAAAAGGCATTTTTCATTTTGTGAACTTGCCCGGAAAAATTGCAGGCGATGCCTTTATTGAAAATGGCATTAATAAGATTTTCTTTACAGGTTCCGTTGCTATCGGAAAATATTTAATGGAGAAAGCAGCAAGAACTTTAACTCCACTTTGTCTTGAACTCGGTGGAAATGATGCGATGATTGTTTGTGAAGATGCCGATTCGTACCGAGCTGCAATGGGTGCGCTCTGGGCTGGATTTCAAAATGCCGGGCAATCTTGCGGCGGCGTAGAACGTATTTATATTCACGAAAAAATTTATGAACAGTTCATGAGCACACTCAAAGATAAAATTGAAAACCTCCGGGTTGATTACGATACTGATTATAACGCAGATATGGGATGTATGACAACTCAGCGGCAAATTGAGACAGTAAATAAACATATTCAAGACGCCCTCAACAAAGGGGCAAAAATTTTTGCTCAATCAAAGACTCCTGCTAATAACAAGCTTAAAAATTTTCTTCCTGCAACAGTTCTTATAAATGTGAATCATAAAATGGATATTATGCGCGATGAAACATTTGGTCCCGTTGTAGGAGTAATGAAGTTTAATAATTACGATGAGGCAGTTCAATTGGCAAACGATTCGTATCTAGGTCTAACCGGATCGGTATGGACAAAGAATCAAAAACGCGGAGAAGAAATTGCGCGTCAAATTAAAGCGGGTGTTGTTACAATAAACGACCACTTAATGAGCCACGGTTTATCAGAAACTCCCTGGGGCGGATTTAAAGAATCCGGCATAGGCAGAACACACGGAGAACTTGGATTCGATGAAATGACGCAGCCGATGGTTATAGTGAAAGATGTTCTTCCATTTGTAAAAAGAAATTTGTGGTGGCATCCGTTCAACAAAAATCTTTACAATGGTTTGAAAGGTGCAGCGGACATGCTTTACAATAAGAAATTTTCAAAACGCCTCAAAGGTATGATTGATCTTCTGAAAATTGTTCCTAGAATTTTTAAGAGTTAGTCATTTGTCATTGGTCATTAGTCAATAGTCATTCGTCATTCAGAAAATAATAACAAATAACCAGCAACCAATTACAAATGATCAATGACCAATGACAATTGACTAAAAACCGCATTAAACTTATTTCCAATCTATGCGATAATTAATCAGGATGAGAAAAGGGCTTATTTTATTTATTCAAAAATTACTTGCTAACTATTTCTGAAAAAATTGTCATTGCAAAATCAAAGCTATTCTGATGTGCTAGTAAGAGGAAACTATATATTAGAACAACTTATTTCAGAATCTGTTGATCGGAAGGGTAGCAGCTCGCGCATTACCGCTGTTCCGGGTAATAATGATGCATCCAGGAATCATGGGAGTATAGAAGATAGATTAGCAGAATCTGAAAAGAGATTTGAAACATTAATCTGCGTGATTCCCTTGCCGCTAGTTGTTGTAAGGTGCAGGGATGGTAAAGTTATTTATGCCAACTCAAAATGTTTGGAAATATTCTACGTTCAAGAATCTGATTTTATCTCTAAAAATTTTTTCGACTATTTTATTTTTTCTGAAGATGTAGAGGAAATTCTTAAAAGTGCTTACTCATCTGGCTGCGTTACAGATAAAGAGTTTCAGCTTAATAAGGAAAACGGAGAATTCTTTCTGGCATCAGTATCAGCAAATCTTACAAGCTATAGTTCCGAAAATGTTTTGATAATGAGTGTGATTGATATTTCAGAAAAGAAAAAAAATGATGAGGAAAGGGAAAGACTGTTAGAAGAACTAGAGATCTCTAAAGAGCAGATAGAAGAAGAAGCAGCTAAAATGGTTCAGATTAATATTCAGTTAGAAGAATCCGAACAGAAATTGCAAGAGCTGAATGCAGCCAAAGATAAATTATTTTCGATAATCGGCCACGATTTGAAAAATCCATTCTATGTAATTTCCAGCTTTACAGAAATATTAAATGACGACTATGACAACCTTTCTAATGAGGAAAGACTAAATTTCATAAAAACAATTGGAGAGACTTCCCGTTTTGCGCATAAGCTGCTGGAAAACTTATTAAAGTGGGCGCGTTCTCAAACAGGTAGAATGGAATATGTACCCGAACCACTTCAGCTAAAAAAAATGATAAACGATTCAATCCAGTTATTAAACTCGCAAGCGCAGAAAAAAAATATTGAGCTATCTGCCGAAGTGAATTCTGCTTATATGGTAAATGCAGATAAAAATATGCTGGATACAGTTTTAAGAAATTTAATTTCCAATGCAATTAAATTTACTTATGAATCGGGGACAGTAAAAGTTTTTGCTTCAGAGTTTGGAAAGTATATTCAAATTACAGTTGCCGATTCTGGAATTGGATTGAGCGATCAAGATAAAGAAAAACTTTTTAGGATTGATGTGAATAATTCGGAAATTGGTTGTTCAAAAGAGAAAGGAACGGGACTCGGATTAATTCTTTGCAAAGAATTTGTGGAAAGGCACCAAGGGAAAATTTGGGTGGAAAGCCAGTACGGTAAAGGAAGCGAGTTTAAGTTCACTATCCCAAAAATCTGAACGATTACTTTTTCTTTTTTAGCTGTTCGAGTTTACTCTTAAATCTCTCTACAATTTTTCTTGCCCATAAAAACTCTGTTGCAAGAATAGAAAGTCCCAGTGGAATAACAATAAAAGCAGGCCCCGGTAAAACAATCATTGCTAAACCAATAATTAAAATTGTTGTGCCTATAATTCCAACAAATACACGTTTTATTTGCTTAAGAGATTTGAAAATCATTTTGTATTCATTCCCTTACTTTGTAATAATTTAATAACAAAATGGTGCTATTAAAACGCCGGTGTAATTCCCATATTGTAAAACATGAATGACCACAAATCTGTCGTTAGCTCAATTGTCTTTGATGTGCTTGTTCCTGCGCCGTGCCCAACTTTTGTTTCGATCCGAACAAGTGTCGGATTTTTTCCGCTGTTCATCTCTTGAAGCGTTGCTGCATATTTGAATGTATGAGCAGGGAATACGCGGTCATCGTGGTCTGCTGTGGTAGTCATAACTGCAGGATAATCAGTATCCTTTTTCAAATTGTGAAGGGGTGAGTATTTGAACAAATATTTGAATTGATCCGGATTGTCGCTCGAACCATATTCAGACACCCAAGCCCAACCGATTGTA
>JBFLWC010000452.1:0-3167 GCA_040758415.1 Bacteroidota bacterium
TCAAATTCCAATTTCTTTAGGAAATGGGGTTTTTGGTAATTGGAATTCGAGATTTGTTTGTTATTTGTAATTTGATTCTTGGAATTTTACTTCATCTCCTTTTCTTTGCGTAAGATGAGTTATTAAATAATTCCAGCCGAAAATCGAATATATATCATATCCAACTTTTGTCATAGGTGAAGATGTGGGCAAAAGAAAACTTCTGAAATATGAAACAAAAAGGAAGCCGGAGCCAATCAAAGAACTTAAACAGTTTGAAAGAAAAGTCCGACTTCTAGAATCGGCGTTAAAGAAAAGCAGGTTTGCCAGCAAAAAATTCGAAGCGTTGTTTAACAACACTAACGATGCAATTATCATACACGACCTGCAGGGGAATATACTTGATGTTAATCAAACAGCCTGCGAACGCCTCGGATATCAAAAAAAAGAAATTCTAAAGATGACCCCCGCTGATTTTTATACTCCCGAATATGCAGCCCTTTTACCCCGGCATATTGATGAATTAACGAATAATAATTATGCACTCTTTGAAACTGTCCAGCTCTGCAAAAACGGAAAAACAATTCCAACCGAATTAAGCGCAAGAACTATTGAATATGATGGAAAACCCGCAGCGCTTTGTATTGCAAGAGATATTAGCAGAAGAAAAAAAAACGAAGAAACATTAAGAACAATTATCGAAGGGGTTACGGGAGATATTGGCGATAAATTTTTTACTTCTATGACTGTACAATTAGCAAAATCTCTTGGTGCCGATTGTACATTTATCGGAGAACTTATTGGAGGTAACCAAAAAGCAGTTAAAACAGTCAGCGTTTGTGTAGACGGCAGGATAGAAGAAAACTTTAGATACAACTTAGACAGTACTCCATGCAGTAACTTATTAGATAAAAATGCATGCTCTTATTCGTCCGGTGTAACCAAATTATTCCCGGAAGACATATTGCTGAAAGAAATGAATGTTGAAGGTTATGTAGGCATTCCCTTGTTCGATTCAAAAAAAAGAGCTATTGGAATAATGGTGGCTTTGTACAGAAAGCCGATTGAAGAAACAAATTTAGCCGAATTTATACTTCAAATATTTTCTACACGAACCGCAGCGGAAATAGAACGCAAGCATGTAGAAGATGCTCTGCGTGAAAGTGAAGAACACTATCATTTACTATTTCAACGCTTGCCCGTGGGGATCTTTCATTACGATACACAACTTCGCATAACCGGCTACAACGATCGCTTTGTATCAATTCTTCAATCCACACCAGAGCGCCTGAAGGGCTTAGATATGAATATGTTGAACGACAAAAATGTGCTTCCAGCTATCAGACAAGCAATTGAAGGAAAGGATGGATTATACGAGGGCTTTTATAAAGCCACAACTGGTCCTGCTGAAATTTACATCTCTCTTCATACCGCTCCTCTTTTCAACCAGAGTGGAGAAATTACAGGCGGCATTGGAATAGTTGAAGACAACACTACGAAAAAGCGCTATGAAAATGAGCTGGCAGAAAACGAGAAAAGATACCGCATGTTATTTGATTTATCACCAAGCGGAATAGTTTTAGAAGATACTAACGGAAACATACTCGACGCTAATGAAGCTTTTTGCAGGTTTACAGGTTATACCAAAGCAGAATTAATCGGGCAGAATATTCGTATTCTTGTTCCAGCACAAAAGCTGCAGGATGTTGATAAACACATCTCCGAAATTATCGCAGGCAAAACGTATGAGCACGAAGTAGTTGATGTAAAGAAAGATGGAACACTTTGCAGTTTAGAATTACATGAAACTTTGGTTTCTCTGCCGGATGGGAGGAAAAGAATTCTTTCTATCGCAAACGATATAACAGAACGAAAGCAAGCTGAGGAAGATAAACAGCGGTTCATTAAAGAACTTACAGCTATTTATGATTCTGCCCGAAAACTACAACGGCTTTACACACCCGAAACTCTCACTCAGGAATTTATAGCAATTATGGAACAGACACTACAGTATGAATTTAGTGCTGTCCTGCTAATTGACGAACCAACTGGCGAACTAATTCCTTTTGCTGTTAGCAGACAAGGGCGGAGTGCGGAGTTTATAGAGACCGACAAATCATACATATCCGCACATCAAATTTCAGTTGGTAAAGGGATAACCGGCTGGGTGGCGCAAACAGGCAAACCTGTCAGAGTTGGGGATGTCCGCAAAGACCCGCGTTATTATCCCATACACGAGGATATCCGTTCCGAGTTGTGTGTGCCGCTGCGAGCCGGAGACCGAATAATTGGGGTTTTAAACGTAGAGACAACAAAACTAAATGCATACACCGAATCAGATCAACGCGTACTAGAAACAATTTCTTCGCAGATGGCGCTGGCAATTCAACAAGCATATCTTTACGATCAGATTCAACATCATACATCCGAATTAGAAGCGCGCGTAAGCGAACGCACAACACAGCTTCAAGCTGCAAATAAAGAATTAGAAGCTTTTGCATATTCGGTCTCACACGATCTGCGCACCCCACTCCGTGCAATTGACGGATTTACACGAATCCTTCTGGAAGATTATAATTCTGTGCTTGATGACGAAGGTAAAAGAGTCTGCTCGGTTATACGGGAAAGCTCACACCGTATGGGTCAGTTGATTGACGACCTTCTTGTATTCTCGAGATTAAGCCGTTCGGAAATGCGGCTATCGCAAATTGATATGGAAACTCTTGTACATTCAATTTATCTTGAGCTTACTAACGAAACGATGAGAGAAAGAATAGATTTTCTACCCGGCGAAATATATAATGCAACTGGAGATATAACTATGATAAAACAGGTGTGGACGAACTTAATTTCGAATGCTATTAAATTTAGTTCTCACCGCACAAGAGCGGTTATTTCAATAACATCTAACCGCGAAAATAATAGAGTTATCTATTGCATTAAAGATAACGGCGCCGGCTTTGATATGAAGTACATAAAAAAACTTTTTGAAGTTTTTCAACGGCTGCACAGCGCAAAAGATTTTGAAGGCACCGGAGTTGGATTAGCAATAGTGAAGCGTGTATTACTCCGGCACGGCGGAGATGTTTGGGCAGAAGGAGAAGTTGACAAAGGCGCAGCTTTCTATTTTTCATTGCCGTTAGTTAAGGAATCCGTCAGCTGACGGATCGCTCAATCCGTCGGCTGAC
>JBFLWC010000453.1:0-2552 GCA_040758415.1 Bacteroidota bacterium
GAGGTAATACAATATTGTATTACCTCTTTCTAATTTAGGCTCCATACCTTCATCATAACTTGGGATACTATAATGAAAAAAGTATGTATCAGCAAACTTCACTGGGTTAATGCTTTCTTTAATATGATCTGCAATTTCTGAAAGCCTCATCTCATCAGAACTCTCATCAGCATTTTCAGTAAACCATTGCCTGAATAAAGTTATTGCAAGCTGTTCAAGAGTTTTGTTTTGGCGGTGGAGTAAATCTATTTTGTCGTCTAAACGGGAAAGGATTGAAGCGATGGCGCGTTGTTCGGGTAAAGATGGAACAGGAACTTGTATTTCTTTTAAGGAGGTTAATGGATTACTTATTGATGGAACCCCAACCTGTGATTCATTTTTGAGTAATTGATGTTGACCATAAACAGATTTAAAAAAGTATAATAGAAAATCTGAACTAATTAGATCTTTATTTACCGAAAGTTTCATACCGGATTGAGAGATTACATAACGTGGATATTTATTTTCTGGAATCAACCCGACTTGACCAATGGTGCCACGATGTGTAAAGACTATATCTCCAGGTTTACAATTACTACTACTAAGTTCATCGGCTTTTTCTTCTGTAAGAAATACAAAATTGCCATCAACATATTTTGAATAATTTAGGTTTGTTCCCCGAATTACAGGAACACCAACAGGAACAAAGTTATCGGCTTTGATATTAGAACCAAAAGGACCCATTGCAAGCGCACTCTTTTCATTGGCTTTCAAATCAATAATCTTTTTCAAGTCCCATTCGTTGGGTATTCTACCAAAATCCGTTTCTTTCCACTCACTATTCGACAGGCTCATAGTATCACTCATGGTTCGACAAGCTCGCTATTTTGTATCTATCGTTCAATTTATTTAGAATCAGAAATGAAGACTTATCGAACTTAGAAAAGGCAAACCACTTTTTGCCAAGGTCTTTAAGGGAAGCGCCGAAGTGGTAAACGTCTTCATCATCTATGATAAGAAATCTATCATGCGCGTCTTTAAATTCATTTACCTCAACCGGCGGATACTGAGAATTAAATTTGGCAATATCGAGGGAGAGGGCTTTGGTTATTTCTTTTGTAAAGATTGTAACGGAAACATTCTTTTTTCTCTTTGTTAACAAAGCAAGAACGGTTTCATCGATGTAGTTATCAATAAGTACAATAGATTTTTCTGCTTTACGAATAAGACCGGAGACAAATTTATGAGCGTCGAAGATTTGACCGTCAAAAAAAATTCCTTGTTTCGGCTCTAGCTTTCCGCTCTGCAGTTCATTAAAGACTTGCTCAAATTTTTCTTCTGTTTCCATTTCATGTTTAAGCTGCCTTTTTTCAACAGTATCAATTTTATGAAAAAGCTGCGCGTTATGAATAATAAACTTACGCATAGCAACAAAGGCATCAATTATTTGAATACTTACCTTGACAGCAATTTCGCTCTTTAATACTGCGGAGAGCATAGCCACACCTTGTTCTGTAAAAACGTAAGGATTTACGGTAGAATGTTTTAGATTTTCGAACCGGTCGCAATTTGCGACCAGTTCATTTTTCTCATGATCGTTTAGCTGAAATCTAAACATCTCGGGAAATCTTTCAATATTCCGCTTTACTTGTTCATTAAGTCTTTTGGTGGGAACATGATATAATTCTGCCAAATCTCTATCCACCATTACTTGTTCACCGCGAAAAGTGAATATTTTCTGTTGGATTGCTGATGAGTTATAAACGATTATTTTATTTTTTGATTCATCCATGATTCGACAAGCTTACCATTTTGATCGATATACTTTCATGTGCACAAACCGAGTGCATGTTTAGAGAGTTATGCACAAAAAATTGGAATAATTGTGCATGTTGGCGATGATATGCACAACCGTTGTGCATGTTGGGAAAAAATTGCACAAAAGTAGCGGTATTTTGTGCGTGTTTTTAACTGTTGGACAGGATAGCATATAAAGAAATGTTTTTGTAAAGGGTTTCTCTGCCAACAGTCTCAGAGGTTAATATGCCAAGTTCTTCAAGCCGTTTAAGGTATTTGCTGGCTGTGTTTCGCGAAGCAACTTTCTGTTCTTCAAGAATTGAAATCTTGCAATACGGCTGACTGAAAATAATATCTATCAACTCACGGGAATAAATCTCGTTTGCTTCTGCTTTTACTCTTTCCATTACTGAGGTGTAGTTATCAAAAATAGAGTTCACTTTTTGCAAAGTTAGAACAGAAGTTTGTTTAACCGCTTCAAGAATATAGAGAATCCAGTTTTCCCAATTATTATTTTCAGTAACTTCTCTCAGCAGCCGGTAGTAATCGGTTTTATTATCAAGAATATATTTTGAGAGATACAGAACAGGAAGATCGAGAAGTTTTTCCAAACAAAGATAAAGAACATTTAGTATTCTTCCGGTTCTTCCATTTCCATCGCTAAATGGATGGATAGCTTCGAACTGATAATGAAGTATTGCCATTTTTAGAAGCGGGTCGATATCTTTCTTGTTGACGGCGACATCAAACCAATTGTTGAGTTTATCCAAAAGAAT
>JBFLWC010000454.1:0-5552 GCA_040758415.1 Bacteroidota bacterium
ATACACGGATAAAAATTTTAGATTTCTGCCGCGATGCGCTTGAACGCGAATACGGCAGAGAGTGGTTCAACAAAACAAAGAGGGCTGCCGGTAATTAAATATGTTGTCGCTTCAGCATAAATTATCTTTTCAACAAAAACTTTCTCCGCAGCAGATTCAATACCAGAAACTGCTTCAATTGAACACGCTCGCGCTTGAGCAGCGCATTAAAACAGAACTTGAGTTGAATCCTATTCTTGAAGAAACTCTTGACGAAGAATTTGATATTGAACAGGAAAAAAATGAAGACGAAGTTGCCGACGACACAATAACTTCGGAAGAAGAGGAACAATACGACAGCAAAGATGATGAATTTGAGCTCGAAGATTTTATGAATGAATCAGAATCCGAGCACGAGTTCGACAGATTAAACAAAAGCCGCGACGACGAAAAGGTGCGTCCAATTACTCCGCAAAAAAAATCATTAAGAGAAAGTTTGATTGACCAGCTTCACATGCTCGACCTTGCGGAAGAAGAAATAATTCTCGGCGAGAATATTATTGGAAGTTTAGACCGGGATGGCTACTTCAAACAAAATTTAGAAAAGATTGTTCAGGAACTGAATTTGTTTGAGTATATCGAAGTTACAATTGAACAAGCAGATAAAATTTTGAAAATGATTCAGACACTTGAACCGGTTGGAATTGCAGCGAGAAGTCTGCAGGAGTGTCTTCTAATTCAAATCAGAAATTCATCTTACGATCCTTACTATTCCTATCTCGCAGAAAAAGTTTTGTCTGTACACTTTGAAGACTTTGCAAACAAACGCTTCGATACAATTCAGAGAGAAATGAACCTCTCGAAGGAGACGCTGCGCACAACAATTGATCTGATACAGAAACTAAATCCAAAGCCGGGCGAAGGAAACATTGATTCCGAAGAGATGAATCAAATTACACCGGATTTTCTTATTGAAAAGGTTGAAGACAATTATATTGTTACGCTGAATGATAGAAGCGTTCCTTCTGTTACAATCAGCAAAACATACCTTGAAATGATAGATACAAACAAACGGAAGAGAAAAATTTCAGCACGCGAAAAAGAGACATATAAATTCTTGCGCGAAAAATTTGAATCAGCTAAATGGTTTATCGCATCGCTTCAGCAGCGCCGCAATACGTTAATGAAAATAATGCGTGCAATTCTTGAAAAGCAATTTGAGTTTTTTGAAAACGGTCCACGCTTTCTAAAACCGATGATCTACAAAGACATTGCAGATGAAATTATGATGGATATCTCTACCATCAGCCGTGTTGTAAACGGAAAATTTGTTCAGAGCCCGCAGGGCATTCATGAATTAAAATATTTTTTCAGCGAGGGTTTATCTACAGACAGCGGCGATGAAGTTTCAAACAAACATATCAAAGAACTTATCAAAGAAATTTGCGACAACGAACCGAAAAACAATCCTTACAGCGATGATAAAATTGCGGCGATTCTTCAAGAAAGAGGAATTCACGTTGCGCGCAGAACAATTGCCAAGTACCGCGAAGCGCTAAAAATACCGGTGGCGCGTCTGCGAAAAGAATTATGATTGCTTTAGATGTTTTAGAAATTATACTGCTCTTTTCACTCTTCGCATTTTCCCACACTTTGCTGGCTTCAAGAAAAATAAAAAAAGAGATCGCTTCTGGAATATTCCACCGCTCAGAAAATTCCGGAAAACTCTTGGAAAAAAAAACCGGCAGCAAAATTGCTTTCTATCGTTTGTTCTACAATTTCTCCTCGCTTATAATTTTTATTGCGTTTTATTCAATAGCACCGCGTCCGGATGTAATTGTGTACGACTTACGCTTTCCCTTCGATATTATTACATTTGCACTCCAAATTCTTTCTCTTACTGGAATAATATGGGCAGCACGCTCGTTCGATTTGAAAGAGTTTCTAGGCATTGCACAAATAAAGCGTTACATGCGCGGCGAATACAATGTTGACGACTTAGATGAAAATTCTAAACTAAAAGTAGATGGCGCTTATAAATTAGTGCGCCATCCGCTCTATCTGTTTTTTATTTTGTTTTTGGGACTGCGTCCAACTATGAATTTGTTTTATTTAACAACGTTCGTTTGCATAGTAGTTTACTTTTATGTCGGTTCGATTTACGAAGAGAAAAAACTTGTGGAAAGATTTGGTGATGAATACCGGGAATACCAGAAACGTGTGCCGAGATTATTCCCGTTGAAAATAGGAAATAAAAAAATAATTGAGGTTAAGAAATGAAAATCAGATCCACAACAATTATAGGAATAATCAAAGACGGTCAGGCGGCTCTTGGCGGAGACGGACAGGTTACACTTGGCAATACGGTGATGAAACATAACTCGATGAAGATCCGCAAACTTCTCAACGGAAAAGTTTTGTGCGGATTTGCCGGCTCGACCGCAGACGCTTTTACGCTTCTTGCCCGCTTCGAAGAAAAACTTGAACAATACAGCGGCAATGTGAGCCGCGCGGTGGTAGAACTTGCAAAAGATTGGCGCACCGATAAATACTTGCGCCGCCTCGAAGCGATGCTTGCAATTGTTTCCGAGGAAAAAGCTTTTATAGTTTCCGGCACTGGAGACGTAATTGAACCGGAAGACAACATAGTTGCAATTGGAAGCGGCGGGATGTATGCGTTAGCTGCAGCAAAAATGTTGAAAAAATATGGTAACCTTTCCGCAAAAGAAATTGTAGAAGAATCGTTAAAAGTAGCAGCAGATATCTGCATCTACACAAACGAAAAAATTACGGTTGAAGTTATTGACAAATGAGGAATAGAGGAATGAAGAACAACACAATGAAAGATCTTACACCTACTCAGATTGTAAAAGAGTTAGACAAATATATAATCGGTCAAGACGACGCAAAACGCGCAGTTGCAATTGCGCTGCGGAACAGATGGAGACGCCAACAGGTCGAAGAAGGCATTCGAGAAGAGATAATGCCGAATAATATTATTCTTATCGGTCCAACCGGTGTGGGCAAAACGGAAATTGCACGCCGGCTTGCTAAACTTTCCGGCGCACCGTTTATAAAAGTTGAAGCATCGAAATACACAGAAGTTGGTTACGTAGGGCGCGATGTTGAATCTATGATCCGCGATCTTGCAGATCTTGCCGTAAGCATGGTGCGCTCGGAAAAAACCGATGAGGTTCAGGGTAAAGCGGAAAAACTTGCTGAAGAAAAAATTCTTGATCAATTAATCCCTCCGCAAAAAAAGTCATCTGCAGTTGAAGATAAAAATGGTGAAAGCGAGGAACTCCGCAACGAAAAGACGCGCACGTGGATGCGCGAAAAACTCCGCAACGGAGAAATGGATGATCGTTTAATTGAGTTCGACACAACAGCGCCGGCTTTCGGAATGCAAGTACTTGGACCAATCGGGATGGACGATATGACAATGAATTTACAAGAGATGATGAGCAGTATGATTCCAAAGAAAAAAAAGAAACGAAAAACATCAATTCGTGAGGCGAGAAAAATTCTTGTACAGGAAGAAGCTGAAAAGTTGATTGATATGGAAGCTGTTCAACGCGAAGCAATTAAACGTGCGCAAGAATCGGGAATTGTTTTTATAGATGAGATTGATAAAATAGCCGGCGCAAAAAGCCAGCAGGGCCCGGACGTTTCCCGCGAAGGTGTTCAGCGCGATTTACTTCCGATTGTAGAAGGATCAACAGTGAATACTAAATATGGTCCTGTTAAAACTGATCACATTTTGTTTATCGCTTCGGGCGCATTTCATGTTGCAAAGCCGTCGGATTTGATTCCGGAATTACAAGGACGTTTTCCAATCCGTGTTGAACTGAAGAGTTTAAGTGAAGACGATTTTGTGAAAATACTTACGCTTCCAAAGAACGCTTTGCTAAAACAATATTCCGCACTTCTGCAAACCGAAGGTGTCTCTATTACATTTAATAACGATGCAATAAAAGAGATAGCACGCACCGCTGCAATTGTAAACGATCAGGTGGAAAATATTGGCGCTAGACGGCTCCATACAATTCTCACAACTCTTCTGGAAGATATTCTTTTTGAAGTACCCGATAAAATGCCTGATGCCAAAATAGAGGTCAGCGGAAAAATGGTTAATCAAAAACTTGATAAGATTGTTAAGAACCGGGATTTGAGTAAATACATTTTGTAGACCACAGTTTGCAGTTTACAGTTTCAGCTGTAAGGATCAATTGGAAAAATTTCTATGAAAATATTAAAACTCGGATTTTTTCTTGCTGCTACAGCAATATTTACACGCTGTTCTTCTGAACCAACATTTCAAATAACGAATCTTGGCGCAGCAAAAAATATTGTGCAGAGTTACTATGAATCCGGCGAGTACAACCGCGAATGCGCAAAAGTAATTGACGACGCTATCAGACACATTGATGAAATAAAGCTCAATAACAAATCCGCTGTTGTTTTTGATATAGACGAAACGGCGCTTTCAAATTATGAACACACAAAAAAAATTGGTTTCGGCTACGATCAGAAATTATGGAACGAGTGGACTAAGGAAGGACGCGCGCCTGCAATTAAAGAAACAAAACGCTTTTATGATTACCTTGTTTCTAAAAATATCCGCGTAATTTTTGTTTCCGGGCGCTATGAAGAAGTTCGGGACGCAACTAAAAGAAATCTTATTGAACAGGGCTACACAAAATTTGATACGCTAATTCTCCGCACAGATAACGAACAAAAAATACCTGCTGCAGAATTTAAAGCTGCTAAACGCAAAGAGTTAGTTAAGCAGGGTTACATTATAATTGCGTCCATCGGCGATCAATGGAGCGATCTTGTTGGAGGCAACGCCGGATATAAAATAAAACTTCCGAACTATCTTTACGTTTTGGATTAACCGCAAGGAGATGATGAAACAATGAGAATATTGAAACATCTCTTCGAAAATAATTACAATTGGGCAAGTAAAATCAAATCTGGCGATCCCGCGTTTTTTCAAAAATTGTCAGAACAACAATCTCCTTCATATTTATGGATTGGATGCTCGGATAGCCGCGTTCCCGCCAACGAAATAGTTGGCTTGATTCCAGGCGAATTGTTTGTTCACCGGAATGTTGCCAACATAGTTGTTCATACAGACCTCAATTGTTTATCTGTAATTCAATATGCGGTTGAAGTTCTTCGGGTGAAACATATTATAGTTTGCGGACATTATGGATGCGGCGGCATCCAGGCTGCTTTACAAAATCGCAAACTCGGTTTAATTGATAACTGGCTGCGCCACACACAGGATGTGATGCAAAAACACTCTGCATTGTTATCAAAAATGTCTGATGAAGCACGTCGTCTAGACCGTCTTTGCGAACTAAATGTAATTGAACAGGTTTCTAACGTGAGCCAGACAACTATCGTTCAACAAGCCTGGCAACGCGAACAGGAATTAGCAGTTCACGGGTGGATTTATGGATTACATAATGGTCTTCTTAAGGATTTGGATATATGCTTAACAAACAACGAAGAAGTTTCATCAATCTATAAACACGCGGTCTCTGCTCTGGATACCGAATAAAATT
>JBFLWC010000455.1:0-4086 GCA_040758415.1 Bacteroidota bacterium
TAATCCGTCAACAACTATTCAGTTTGCGCTTCCTGTTGCTGGCAACTACTCGTTGAAAGTTTACAATATAATCGGTCAAGAAGTTGCTAACTTGATCCAGAGCGAATTAACTGCCGGAGTTCATAAAATAAACTTCGATGCGAGTCGTCTTGCAAGTGGAGTTTATTTTTACAGATTGAGCGGAAAAAATGTGAACATAAGTAAGAAGATGCTGTTGATCAAGTAGCTTTTAGCAGTTAGCCGTCATCTTTTCTTCATTGAGTGATCCGCCACATGCCTGTCTGGCAGGCATGTTCGGCGGATTCCTTCTTTTTTTATCATTAAGACTAATTTACAAAAATAGAAAGATAGTCCTACCAACTAAATTTTTTATTTCGCAGTAAGAATTTAGTTCTCTTTTTCCTAACAATTAATTAATTTCTGTTAGTAGAAGTTCCTCCCATCTTGCTTATAACAACGGCAGACAGAAAATAATTTCATAGAGGCGGGTATGAAAAGATTTTACAACTTACTTTCCATAATAGTTATTGTTATAACAACAACTATACAAACACAGGCACAAATATTTAACCAGGACTTTTCAGCAGGCGGAACAACGAGCGACTATGTAAGTGCAACGCCAAACAGCGGGCAATGGAATGCAATTAGCACTTCAGGTGCCGGTACCACAGTTTCTATTTCGAATAACGCATTAGTCTTTACAAGAACCTTAGCTAATGTTGGTTCTTTTTCAAGAACAACTGACTTTTCTCCGATGCCAACGGGAATGGTTTATCAATTTGTTATAACTGTTTCTGGAAATACAGTGGCTAAAACTAATGCGGCTGTTTTTCAAATTGGAAGTGGATTTGGTACAACAAATGTCAGACAAGCGAACGCAGATACTTATGCATGGATAGGAATAAATCTAACGGTAATAGATGGGACTTTTCAACTGCGTGATATTTCTTCTAGTACAAGCAGTTCGGATTTAAGCGGATCACAGTTGGTTACATGGCACCTGAACAACTCAGGAACACCGGTTACTTACACAGCACCTGATGGAAATCCAGAAACGGTAGCAAATGATACTTATGATTTATGGGCGGGGACCACAAAAATATTTAACGATTTGGGAGTTGTTACATCAACACAGAATATGTCTGACTTAAAGTTTGTTTATGATGGTGCAAATGATAGTACAGTTGTAGGTTCGATAATACTTGATAATTTTTTAATCTATGGCGCAACCGATGGAAGTCTTCCAGTTCAACTAACTTCATTCAATGCAAATATTATCGGCAACAAAGTACAACTCAACTGGCAGACTGCGACCGAGGTGAGTAACTATGGGTTCGATATTGAACGTGCTTTTGTAGAGACGCAGCATGCCGCGTCTCTACGTTGGGAGAAGATTGGTTTTGTTCAAGGAAATGGTAACAGCAGCTCACCTAAAAATTATTTATTCACAGATGAACCTAAAGAGGGGAAAGAATTTAAATACCGTCTAAAACAAATTGATTTTGACGGTTCATTCGAATACTCAAAAGAAACTTTTGTTACGCTAGAAAATTTAACACGATTCGTACTGGAGCAGAATTATCCAAATCCATTTAATCCGGTAACAAAAATCAGCTATTCAATTCCTCAGAGAGTAAATGTAAAATTGCGTGTGTATGATATACTTGCAAAAGAAGTTGCCGAATTAGTAAATAACACACAGGAAGCCGGCAGATACGAAGTAACATTCGATGGAAGCAATCTTCCAAGCGGTGTATATTTTTACAAATTGGAAGCGGGGCGATTTGTTGAAGTGAGAAAGCTGCTGCTGATAAAATGATAAGGATTGGATTTTGAAGTATAGAGGCGATTGGTACGGACATACATAAGTCAATAGTGGTTCAAAACCTGTTGTAAATATAGTCCAATAAAGAGAAAATTTATTACCTGCTTTCCACTATTATTATCTAATATTCTTAAATTAGTTCGGAAGAATTTTATTTTAAGCCATCGAGGAATGGATGACAGAAACTCGAACTGAAGCGGTAAAAAATATCGCCCGGCTTTGCCAGGATTCCGCACGTTTCGATACCGGTAAAAAAGAAACGGCAATAATTCTTGCAGCAGGACACGGCAAGCGTATCAAATCGCAGACGTCAAAAATGCTGCATAAAATTTGGGAAGTGCCAACCGTTGAGCGCGTGTGCAATGCCTGTCAAAAAGGTTTGTTGGACCCTAACATAATTGTAGTAGTTGGAATCAAAGCCGAAGATGTTATTAAAACTGTTGAAAAAAAAAGATCGGTTTCATTTGCCTATCAAGAAGTTCAAAGCGGAACAGGTCATGCTGTTCAAATTGCTTTAGAAAATATTTCAGACAAAAATTATAACGGCACAGTTTACGTCTTCCCCGGAGATATGGGCTTGATTGATGCAGAGACAGTAAAATTTCTCAAAGAAGAATTTGAAAAGTCAAATGCTGATATGATGGTGTTGACTGGAATTTACAAGGGCGAGATAGAAGAAAATTATTACGGAAGAATTATAAGAGTACCGGCGAAAGATGCAAAGGGAGTTAAGTCGAAAGACATAGGAAAGGTGATTGAAATTCTTGAATACAAAGAGATACTTAATCTTGACAAGAAGAAACCGTATAAAGTGAAGTATGGGAAAAAAGAATACAGGTTTACGCAAGATGAACTGTTGAAGAATCGTGAGTTTAATTCCGGAGTCTACGCATTCAAGTTCAAACCGCTTAGCGGGTTGATTCAGAAAATTCAGAACAACAATGTGCAAAACGAAATTTATCTTACAGACTTAATTAATCTTTTCAATCAAAACGGTTATACGGTTAAAGCCGTTACACCAAAAGAGCAGCATGTTCTGATGGGCTTCAACAACAAATCTGTTCTTAAAGAAATGGATGCGATTGCGCGTAAACTTGTGTATGAAAAACTGAAAGACATTGTTGTGATTGATGACCCTGACGATTTTTTTATTGAAGAAAATGTAGTTGAAGAAATTTTGCAGATGGATAAACTTGGAACGCCGCTTGATGTTCAGATTGGCAAAGGCGCTTACATCGGGAAGGGTGTGAAGCTCAATTACAATTTAACTCTAATGAAAAACGTTTTTCTCGATGGAGAAATTCATTTCGGCAAAAATGTTACTGTAAATGAAAACGCACAGCTTTCATGTTTCTATGGCCAAAGAATTGAAATTGGCAGCAACGTTGAAATTTTAGGAGGAGATGTAATAAAAGGGAATGTTGTGGTTGGAGACAATACTAAAATTGAATCCGGCGTGAAAATTACCGGAAGTGATCAATTCCAGTGCAAAGTTGGTTCAAATGTTACAATAAAAGGACTGACATACATTTTCGGTTCGCACATAGAAAATAATATTTTTATCGAGCATTCGGTGCTGATCAGAAAAAAAATATCCAAACCGGTTGGTGTAAAACAAGATATTTATTACATACGTTTTTTTATTCCGGATGCAGAGGGGAAAGAGGCAGTGAAAGATTTGTAAACCGCATTTTGAGATGCATTTTTTCTATATCCGTAGTTCAAAAAATTTCTGTAAAGTATAAAACAGCTTCTTCAAAGTAATACGTACAAATGATTATTTTTTTAATGAAGTGTTTTTTTTGAGAAATGAAAAAGGCAAACCGTAAATGGATTGCCTTTGCGCTAATAACTATTGAAAAAAATTATTTTACAGCGGCTAATTTATTAACATGTTTTGTAAGGGCAGATTTTCTTCTAGCAACCGTGTTCTTATGCAGTCTTCCTTTAGAGGCAGTCTTGTCTAGGAAGGAAACAGCATCTTTCAAATTTTCTTGAGCTTTAACCGGGTCTTCAGTATCAAATACTTTTTTAACGAGTGTTTTTACTTTTGATAAAGCAGCTTTATTTCTTTCCGCTCTTTTTTTAGTTGATCTAACTCTTTTTTTTGCCGATTTGTGGTGCGCCATTAATATGAAACCTTATTTTGTTGAAAATTGTGTGCAAATATAGCAGGAAAGGGTACGCAAATCAAACTTAGCAAATGTTTCTCCGTTGAATAAAGAGAGACACGTTTTAGATAAAAGACGGTTTATTTATCT